>NZ_JAVKBY010000207.1:0-58661 GCF_040222985.1 Coleofasciculus sp. F4-SAH-05 | reverse complement strand
TCGACAGGCTCACCAACCAGGCAGTGGTTCGACAGGCTCACCAACCAGGCAGTGGTTCGACAGGCTCACCAACCAGGCAGTGGTTCGACAGGCTCACCAACCAGGCAGTGGTTCGACAGGCTCACCAACCAGGCAGAAGGTCAAGATCAAGGTCGCAAGGCAAGGCAAGGTAAAAGAAAATGATGAGTGTTTAGACAAACAAGAGATCAGAAGCCACTGCGCCTCTACATCCCTGGTTCTTTCCCCTAACATTTAACTCCATATATAGTTGCAATAATCCCAGTTTTCGGCTTATGGTACTCTACCGATAGCGTTAACGCTAACTTAGTTCACAGCAAGAATGCCTCATTTGAGTTGCCATAGTTGGTCAATGGTCACAAAATTATATCCTTGATCCAGTAGAGTTGGGATTAAGCTGGCTGTCGTTTGTGTCACATCTTCTCCTCCACAGTAACCATCATGCAAGACCAGGAGTGATCCATTCTGTACTTGCTGTAGAACTCGCCGGATAACGACTGAAGTCCCAGGACGTACCCAATCTTCTGGTACAACACTCCACATCACAGGTCGGTAATGCCATTGGTGTAATAATCTGAGAGTTTGGGGAGTAAACAAACCATTCGGGGGGCGAACATCCCGCAGGCGATCGGAGTTCAGTCCACAAGCTTGGGTAATTGTTGCTTGGGTTTTTTCTAAACTTTGCTTGAGCGTATCTGGTGTCAGCAAGGGGAAAGAGTGGTGATAATAGCCGTGCAATCCAATCCAATGACCCTGGGCGTAGACCTCACGGGCAACGTTTGGTGCCGATTTGACGCAAGTACCTAACCAGAAAAAGCTGGCTTTTATATCGTAGCGTTCTAGAACGTGCAAAAGTTGGGGGGTGTACTGGGGGTGAGGACCATCATCAAACGTGAGGGCAATGGTTGGTGATTGGGGTGAACCTGACCAAAGGCAATGGGGAAAGGTTGTTTTCAGAATTGGGTACAGCAGGGGATAGAGGGGGGCAAACTGCATAGGGTAGGAGGGGGAGCAGGGGGAGCAGGGGGAGCAGGGGGAGCAGGGGGAGCCAATGTAGAGACGTGCCATGGCACGTCTGGGAGATGGGAATACAGCCGATTCTGTAGGGGCGGGTTTTACCCATAACGTTTTGGCACAAACCGATAACTGAACTAAACCCGCCCTTGTCCGGATTCAGGGGACGCAAAAATTAAGGTCAAAACTCAAAACTCAAAACTCAACACTCAACACTCAAAACTTAAGTCATCAAGGGTCAGTTGACCGTCAAAGGCATAGAATGTGATGCGAGAGATATTCGGCGCATTAATCTGTAGCTGGGTATTGGGAGGTGTAGATGAATCTGATCCAGCTAAATTGGGTTGAGTCGTCACCTGATCAATAAGCATACCCTGGGAGTCGTAAGCAGACATGATCGTTCGCTGGGAACTGGTGACGTAGCAGCAGAACCGAGCAATCGGCTGCAAAAATGTTGCTTCTAGCCAACCGCTTTTAGGGGCCGCCATTAGTACAATTGTACCAAAGCGGGGCGGATAGGCAGGGTTTGATGGCTGTAGAGCGATCGCGTTTTTAAATGTCACTCCAAACTGGTGAAATTGATGCTCTACCACTTCAAAACAGGTTAATGCTTCCAAATTAAGGCAGACACTCTTCGGTCTTATCACGAGTAAACTCGACTCATATTCAGCTATATCCCAGCCAGGAGAAGCGATCGCCGCTTGCGACTTGATGAAGTTATCATCTATAATTTCCTGTAACTGTAAATTGCATTGCATTGTTATAACAGCTTTTAAACAACAAACAAATAAATTGATCAGATCGAACACCGGAAAGCTTATAAATCTATAAGCCGAGAAAAAATATCAAGTTTTCGGTTTCAAGCACCGCTCAAATCTCCTGCTCTCAAAATCACCAGATATCTCCGTTCTGCTTGCCAATCACGTCTACAGGCTGGTTATACTCAAATTGAAACTCAGCCGCAATGATGCTCCCTGGAACCGTCTCACTCAAAACTACAAGTGTTTTTTAGATGATTACTGATATGAGTTTGTACCCTTTTGTGTGTAAACGTCCACTCACATAAAATCCTCCGATGAAATAATAGTGAGAAAAGTTCCCTCAGTTCAAAACTTATGATTCTAACGCTTTTCTCCAAGATTGACTCACTTTGACAGCAAGCCGGATCTATGAACAAAGAATCTCCGTCTTTGTAGGGCAGAGAGTGTCAACTAAGATTCCGGGTTAAGGGAATCAACTTAAAGTCAGAGGCTCTCGACCCTAGAATCAGGGATGATAGCAATAGCGATAAGGTTGAGATATGATTGAACCCAACGGTTTTAAACAGCACTCCTTAGTGACCTCACTAGGAACAATGGCATACTATACGGCTGACGACATGCCGTGGCAAACCCCAGAAACCCCTGAGCCAGAAGAGCGACCAACATTAGTGTTTTTGCATGGCTTTGGGGGCGGGTCATCAGCGTATGAGTGGTCAAAGGTCTATCCAGCATTTGCCAGTGAGTATCGAATTTTAGCCCCTGACCTCATCGGTTGGGGTCGTTCAGAGCATCCTGAACGCAATTATCAGATTGATGACTACATCACCACAATTAATGAATTCCTAGAGCAAACCTGTCCTCAAGGAACACCAGTGATTGCTTCGTCTCTAACCGCCGCTTTGACAATCCGAGCTGCGATCGCACGTCCTGAACTGTTTAAGTCTTTGATTCTCACCACTCCATCAGGACTCTCTGATTTCGGGGAAGACTACACACGTAGCTTTTTTGCTCAGTTAATCAGCACACCGATTCTGGATCGCATCCTCTACAGCACTGGCGTCGCCACTGCAGGCGGTATCCGCAGTTTCTTGGAAAGTCGGCAATTTGCTCGTCCCAGCCGAATAACTTCAGAAATCGTGGAGGCTTATTTAGCCTCAGCTCAACAACCCAATGCTGAATATGCAGCGCTGTCGTTTGTGCGGGGAGACTTGTGCTTTGACTTATCCCTGTACATTACTCAACTGACAACTCCCACAGCAATTATCTGGGGACAAAAATCGGAATTTACCAGCCCAGAAATCGGCAAGCGACTGGCGGATCTCAATCCGAAAGCCGTTCAAGTCTTTCAAACCCTTGAGGATGTTGGATTGACTCCTCAGCTTGAATTACCAGCCGTCACGATTGGTTTAATCCGAAAGTATTTAAAAATGCTAAAGTCTGAGGACAGAATTGCAGATTAGTCCTTTGTCATTAGTCTTTTGTCATTATCTCCCCCAGCTCCCAGACGTAGCATGAAAAGTCTCTACATGCTCCCTATTCCCTGTTCCCTTTCATTCAACCCTGACATCAATCACGCTAGCGTTGAAATTGTAATCCTTACCCTCTAATTCCACAGGCGTTCCAATTTTAAGCTTGCTATTTCCCAGAACCGGACCATCATTGGTAATAGTGGCTTGACCACCGAGGGTCATTAGTATATCAGTACTAAATGTGTCTGGTCTGGGATCGGGTAGCGCTTTAGCCGAGCCATCGGGTTGAGGTACAATAACCAGTCTTGGCAATTCTTGTACCGATATGATGTCTACCTGACCAGAGGGTTGATTGCGAATAACGATATTTGTTTTCTTTTCTGCTCTAAATTGAGACATCAAATCCTCTGGATTACGCACGCTCAACCCTCGAACAATCAAATCAACTTGAACAGATTTTTCGGCGCTGCTTCCAGGTATCTGGGCGACGGAACCTGTACCCGGAATGAAAAAGATTCCCACAATCACTAATAAAATGACCAAGGCAGCCCCTAGATCAAGAAGGCTGATTTTACCAAAAAGACGACCTTTAGAATCTAAAATAGTCATAAATCCTCACGATTAGTATTTTTTAACTCTCGTTTTAACATCAACAGAAGACTCAGTTATGCTGTCCTGAGTTAAATTACTAGGGCAGCAACAATAGATCAGTATAACCTGTGGAAAGCTTAGGAGTTTAAACGCACCCCATCTAAATCAAATATTCTAGATGAGGATTCTTATGCTAGGCACAACGGCAGTCTCCAAAGGCTAGTGAGCGTTACTGGCGTCTTCAGCGTGTGGGATGGAATTCTGCCTTCCCACACCCTACAGGGTAAACGCATCTAGATATTTTTGACAAAAGTCGCGAAATGTGTAGTGTAGGCGTATCTTAAGTCATAGATCAATGGTAGGGGCGGGTTTAGCCACTAAATTTCGATATTCACCAATAACGTAACAACAAAACCCGCCCTATCTCACGCCTAACTTATCTATAATTTATCAACCATTATCATGGAAAATACAGCAGAATATAATTGCGCCTACTGTGGCGAAGCCAACGTTACGTTTATTGACATTAGCGCCGGCTCTCAGCAATCTTATGTTGAGGATTGCCAGGTTTGTTGCCAACCGAATATTTTGTATGTCCGTATTGATGAAGATACCCTAAATGTAGAAATTGATACAGACGTGGAAGGTTAACGGGTATGTCTGTCATTATTCACGATCTTTGAGGGAATCTGGTTTTATGTAGGGGCGGGTTTCACGACTATCTTTTGGGTTGCATCCAGATGCGACTAAACCCGCCCCGACTTTCCTAGATTTCGAGACATTCGGTGAAAAGTCAGACTTGTATCAGTGGTGACTCTTGAACCCCTGTTCCAGGACTTTCCTGAGTTAGCAGTTGATTCTAGAGAAGAAGACACAGGATTTGTTAAGTTTTTTGGTCGTTTGGAAAAAAAAGTCAGTTTATGGGGGAAACTTTTCGTTAGAGAGCGTAAAAGGTTATTGAACCATGCCGTATCCTAAAGTTCGCCCGCTTTGGACTTTTCTGCTTCTCTTGTTGGCAGGAATGCTCGCTCCTTCCTCAACCTATGCTCAATCTATTACTCCAGCAGCAGATGGTACGGGGACGATGGTAACACCGGATGGAAACCGCTTCGATATCCACGGTGGCACGTTTTCGGGAGATGGGGCAAATCTGTTTCACAGTTTTGAGCAGTTTGGCTTAGATTCGGGTCAGATTGCCAATTTTTTATCAGATCCTACGATTCAGCATATTATCGGGCGAGTTGTTGGCGGTGATCCCTCCCAGATTAATGGTTTAATTCAGGTGATGGGTAACTCTAATTTAGTGTTGATGAATCCGGCTGGCTGGGTGCTGGGTTCAGAGGCTCAAATTAATGTTCCGGCGGCGTTTACGCTGACAACGGCGACTGGTGTGGGTTTTGATAATGGGTATTGGTTTAATGGGTTTGGTGAGAATGACTACTCGAATTTAAACGGTACACCGAGTCAGTTTGCGTTTGATTCGATGCAACCGGGAAGTATTATTAATGCTGGCAATTTGGAGGTGCTGGAAGGTCAAACCTTAACCCTGCTGGGTGGTACTGTGGTCAATACGGGAGAAATCCGGGCACCAGGAGGAACCATTACGATGGCGGCTGTACCGGGGAAAAACCGAGTCCGGATTCGTCAGTCGGGACATTTGTTGAGTTTGGAGATTGAAGCACCTCGGACAGTGGATGGGCAACCGTTATCGTTTACCGCGCGGGATTTACCGGATTTGCTGACGGTTGGGGCGACGGGTATGGAGACGGGATTGACGGTAGATGCGGATGGTACGGTGCAGTTAGGGGATTCTGGGACAAGGATACCAACAACTGAAGGAAGTGCGATGCCTACGGCGGGCTTTGCCTACGCCTCTGGTACGCTTGATGTTTCTAATTCGGGCGTGGGCAAAGTTGGCGGTGAGGTGAATATTTTAGGTCAGCGCGTTGGTGTATTCGGGGCTACGGTGGATGCTTCGGGTACGAACGGTGGTGGATTGGTGAGAGTGGGAGGGGATTATCAAGGTCAGGGTACTATACCTAATGCTCTACGGACGGTTGTTAGTGCAGATTCGAGGATTAATGCGGATGCACTGGTTGAGGGGAATGGGGGACAGGTGATTGTTTGGGCGGATGAAGCTACTGGATTTAATGGCAGGATTAGCGCTGGTGGGGGGAGTGTTTCTGGGGATGGTGGTTTTGTTGAAGTGTCGGGAAAAGATGCATTAGCCTTTAGTGGTTATGTGGATGTGTCGGCGGCAAATGGTCAAGATGGAACTATTTTACTCGACCCTAGAGATATTATTATTGAGCCAGATGATGAGGTGGCTGATGATAATGGAGAGATTTCTCCTGGCGTAGATGAAGAAATTTTATTCAATGATGGTGGGAATGGAGTTGATTTTCAAATTGATGACACGGCGTTGACAGCTTTGACGGGTAATATTTTCCTACAAGCGCAGCAAGATATTATTGCCCAGGCTGGGACGAATTTGAATTTCACGAATCAGACGTTTGGTGAGACGATTAGCTTTGAGGCGGGTCGAGATATTCAGATTAATTCACGCCTAACTACAGCAGGCGGTTCGGTCGAGTTAACCGCGACGACTGGCACGATTGTGTTTGACAGTATCAATACCAGTGTGAGGACAGGGAATGCTGGTTCTGTAATATTGCAAGCATCAGGGGATATCACGACAATAGAGAATTTTCTTGTGGATCTAGTCGATCCAAATAATATCCCAGTTGTTAGTGATAAAGCGGATGCCAGTATAAATGCATCGGTCAGTGTTTATGGTAGCGGTAATGGGGGTGAGATTTCCCTGATCAGTACGAATGGTTCTATTAATACGAGTTCTGGAGATATTTTATCGGTGACTCCTGATGGGAGGGGAGGTGCAGTAACGTTAGAAGCTGGGGGCGACATTACGGTTAAGTCTATCGGTAGTTACGTGAATCCAACAGGGGATGCTGGATCGATAACTCTGCAAGCGGGAGGTAATATCACAACTACAGGTCGTTTGGGTCGAAACAGTCAGGGAACACTAATTTCTAGCATCAACACAGGAAATGGGGGTCAAATTTATCTAACCAGTATCAATGGTTCAATTGATACGAGTTCAGGAGAAATCCGGACTTTTTCACTTAATGGTAACGGCGGCGCGATCGCACTTTCGGCTGCTGATCAGATTAACACGGCGGCAATTAATGCCCGTGCGATTTCTGGAGATGGCGGGACGATCACGTTTTCGGGTGCAAGTGACATTAATACAGCAGAGATTGATGCCAGTTCTCTTGGCGGAAATGGCGGCGCGATCGCACTTTCGACTGTGGGTGATATTAACACGGCACAGATTGATACCAGTTCAGCAAGTAATGGGAGTGTTGGTAACGGTGGAAACGTCACCCTTGACGCTCAAGGAAATGTTCAAGTTACCTCTATCAACGCTCAAGGCGGAGACAGTGGCACAGGGGGTAACGTTGAGATTACCGCCGACCAATTTTTTGGGGCTACAGAAACATTTACAGATCAGAATAATATAGATGCCAGTATTTCTACGGCTGGTGGAGTTCAAGGGGGTCAGATCATCATCCGACATGGAGGTGGTCATTTTGATGCGCCCTTTAAATTGGGAAATGTATCTGACAACGGTACAGTCGGAGCTATTACTACTGGTGTTGATAATTCAATTCTGCCACCACAGTCTTTTTTAGGTTCTTATAGCCAGGGGAATCCGCCAAGTGATATTCAGATCGCTACTCAAAATGACATTCCTCCGGTTACGCCACCACCTGATGATGAGGAGCCTGAGATTCCTCCGGTTACGCCGCAACCTGATAATGAGGTTCCTGATATTCCGCCGCAACCTGATGGTGAGGTTCCTGATATTCCGCCGCAACCTGATAATGAGAGCGTCATTCAAGATAACTCTTTAATATTGCCGCAAAATAACTCTCTTGTATCTGGCAACTGTCCACCTGACTGCAATCTGTCAATCGGTAATCTGAGGGCGAATAATCCTCTTCCCGAATTGGTTGTTGAGTTAGAGGAACTGTTTACCAGTGAGTTTGAAGAGTATCTAGGACAGTCGGGTACTCCGATTAAAACACTAGAGGATGCTCAGGAAGAACTTCGAGCGATTGAGGAGCAAACAGGAGTTAAATCAGCTCTGATTTATGTATTTTTTGCTCCAAGTAATCCAGTGTTTCAGAACCAAGGTGATTCCTCAGAACAATCTCTATGGGAGTTCAACGACCAAGGATTATCTGTGGATACTCGTGGTCGTCGTTCGATACGTGCTGAGGAACTACAGGATGACTACCATCTATATACGGTATTGGTAACGGCTACAGGAAGACCAATTCAGCGGCGGATATATGAATATGACGAAGAGACAAAAAAAGCCGTGCAGCGTAGCGAAGTTACCAAGGAAGCTATAGAATTTCGCGGAAATGTGATACTTACCGAAGATAATAGCTATCTAGAAGCCGCACAGTCACTGTATAAGTGGATTGTTAAACCTCTAGAAAAAGATTTAGAGAATAGGGATATCAATAATCTAGTGTTCCTCATGGATAGCAACCTACGCTCTATCCCTATTGCAGCGCTCCATGATGGGGAAGATCCAACAGATCCCAATAAGGGACAATTCCTGATAGAAAAATACAGTGTAGCATTAATGCCTAGCCTCAGCTTGACCGATGCTCGCTACAGGGATATTAGAGATGCAAGAATGCTGGCGATGGGGGCAACAGAATTTCCTGATAAAAACTTAGCGCCATTGCCTGCTGATTTTGAGCTGCCTGCGCTTGTTGATTTGTGGCAAGTACCGGGTAGTGATTACTTTCTTAATGGCAAATTCACTGTAAAAGATTTAGAAGATCAACGCCGCACTGACAATCTTTTTCGGATTATCCACTTAACCACTCATGCCGATTTTAGTCCTGGTCAACTAAGTAATTCATTTATTCAGTTTTGGGATGGAGAGCTATATTTAAATGATAGTAATATAGAACGGCTCAGATTAAATGATCCATTGGTAGAATTATTGGTGTTAAGTGCTTGTGAAACGGGAAGAGGCGATGAGGAAAATGAATTTGGTATTGCTGGATTAGCCGCTGCTGCTGAGGTAAAATCGGTGCTAGCTAGTCTATGGAAGGTCAAATATCGAGGTACAGCAATTCTGACTATAGAATTTTATCGACAACTGAAAAAAGATGGTGTTAAAGCAGAAGCTTTAAGAAGAGTTCAGCTAGCGATGCTCAATAAGCAAATTCGAGTGGAAGGCAAGACGCTATTTACCTCTGATGAACAAACAATGACCTTACCAGATAATTTTCCTGAAGCCGACGCTCGGTTTGAATTTTATCATCCAGGGTATTGGTCACGAATGGCAATAGTTGGCAATCCTTGGTAGTTAGAATGAGTATTGAGAATGAAACCAACTTATCAGGAATGGTATTGTTTTGCCATATTAAACCTTTACTGGTTTGCTTCTAGATTTTATATTTGACTAATTAGATAGATTTGTGATCTCATCAATCTTGTCGTCACGGTTCAATTTTCGATATTTAGCCAATGCTTCCTCGAACTGCGCCCTTGCTTGCTCCGGTAGGGAAATGTCATCGCTTGGTTCGTGCATTTTCATGTACAGTTCACCTAGATCTTGATGTGCCAGTGCCTCCTCGAAAACTTCCTGCGTTTCTTTTGCTTTTTCAATAGCTTTTAGGTAAGATTCTTCCGCCAGCAAATTTAGACCGCTTTGGGCGTAGAAATCACCTAAAATACGGTAAACATAAGATTTTTGAGAGCCATTATTTACCAAAGAGTTTAGGATCTCAATTGCTTCAGCATACAAGTTATTTTCAGTGTAATGAACCGCCAAGTCAATCTTTTTATCTTCTTCACTTAGTAGTGCCTTTTGCATAATTTTCTGAGAAGCGTCCTGAATAGACTGAACGTCAGCCTCAACAAGCAGCCGAAACGTTAATCCCGATACACCCCTTGGTATAGTATCATAATCATCAAGAACTATATTTTCATTTTCTTCTTCAGACGAACGCCCATTGCTTGATTCAACTACCAATTGATAGTTTTTTCCTACTTCCAACTGTTTCTCGTCGGAGGGATATGATAATTCTTCCACGCCTTCGACTGGTTGTTTACTTTCTACAGACTTTTGCCAGACTTCAGTATTTTTTCGATATAAAGTGATGGTGTAGCGAGTCGCACCTTCTACAGCATTCCAGCGCAATGTTGGTCGCTTCCCAAGCAAGCGTGTGTAGCGAGGGCTAACAATGTAGGGGATTAAGGGTTCGTTTCCCCCTAGTCTGATCTCGGTTGCAGGACCGAGATGTGGATTTGAATTTCCACAAATATTAGTTATTGGTTCCATTCTATTAGATAGGAGTTCTGTTCCTGGATCTTTTTTATTGCATTTTAGAGTAACTTGAGAATTTGCACCAGTTACGATAGTATCGCCTACCTCGAATTCTTGATTTCTATATACACGATATCTTCTATCTAGGGGTTGATCTGCGGGTATGTAATACACTTCTCCTTTCGGAACACCAACAACTTTCCAAGCCTGTACAGTAGCTGTAGGAATTACTATAGTCAAAATCAAGGTTGTAATAAAAAAAAATGTAAACTTTAAAGAACGTATCACAGGTAAACTTCTGTACTTCATTTTGAATTTTCTACTGAATTATTTTAAACCTAAACGTTGTTTAGCTAAAACCGACCAAATATCCACTTCTGGAGCCAATGAATTTTTAAGTCTAAAACATTTATCCCAATCATCTTTCGCTTTTTGCAGTTTCCTCTGACCTTCCAGTGCCTGCGCCCTTAAGCAGTATGAATGTGCATTGCTAACATAAGCTGGAGCTAAGGGATTTCTGTCATTAACTTGATTTTCTTTTTCCTGCTTTTGTTCCTCTTGTAACCTCACTGCTTCGTTTAGCTCATTCAAAGCTTCATCGAAACGCCCCTGCTGTAGTCTCGTCCATCCAAGGGCTGTGTACCATGATTTTTCCTCCTCTTTATCAGCTTGTTGAGCTTCCTCCTTACCTTCCCAAAGAATGTGAAAAGCCGTCATCGTGCCAGACTTTACATGGTTAGTTAGATGAGGGAACTGAGCCAGTCTCAAACTAGGAGTTGCTGCTAACTTGAGAGTTGAATCCTCTTTTAAAAGACTTATAACCGCATTAGACATTCCATATTTTTCCTGATCATCCAAAATATATAGTCGAGCTAGCCTGACACGAGCAATTACAGAGCCTCCCTGCATGGCAATTTTGTACTCAGTACGCGCTTCGTCTAAGTTTTGTCGCCGCTCATAAAGCCATCCTAAGTTGAAGTGTGCCTCTGCGTTATCTGGATTAAGTGCGATCGCTCTTTGGAAGCTAGACTCAGCACTAGCCAATTTATCAGAATTCCAGCCCCCTTCTTCCTGCATTTGCCTTTCCCCATGCCAGTTGTAAAACTTAGCAATCTGGGGCAAAGATAAAGAAAAGCCAATCATAAATACAAATATGCCCCCTGTAAACATACAAATTACCTCTTGCTGAAGATGCCTAGGAATTTGCGAATCTTCAAATCTACGTTCTAAGGTTTCTCTTCCCCGTATAGCTTGGTCGAGTGACTCTTTGCCAAGTAGTAAGCTGAGTAAACTTGTTCCAATCGCCGTCACAGATCCTACTGTACTCGGACCTCCTGCCCAAAAACGAGGAACAATGTTTGCTGCAAGACTTAGAGATATCACTATAAAAACAGCAGTCAATAGACCCCACAACCAATCACGCCGATCCCAGGGATGAACTAAAAACCACCACCACCCTTGAGTTTTTGGTTTTAAGATTTCGCGCCACTCTGCTAAATCCACTGTTGTAGTAATTTGGTCTTCCTGCTCCTTCAATTGCTTATCTAATTCAATAATCTTATCTAAGGTTGCTACAGACATATTACCTTGTTTAACTAACAATTGATAAAGCTCATCACGAACAGCTAGCACATCCATTATTTTCTGCCGAAAATTTATAGATTCTGGAGTGTTTAATTTAGAAACATTGGACTTTGCTCTCAATTGAGATGTGAGAATAAACCATAAATTTTTCTTATATTGATTATAGGTATCTTTCGTTAATATATCAACCTTTTCTTGATAGCGATTAACCATTGTTTCTATACAAATATCGTTATTATCTATCATTCCCTTGTGCTTTAAATAAATTGAATATTTTTTTATGTCTATTGCGCCTAGAAACATCAGCTATCTACCGAGTCTCTAAAACCCATACCTCACACTAAAGTAAAAACCAGAATCCTGGATATTATCACCCCGGTCATCAATACTCACTAAAGGCAAACCATAGTCAACACGTAGTTCGAGTCCCGGTATTGGTTCTGGGAACCAAATCAATCCTAAACCCAAACCTGCTAGAAACTGCTCTGATGGTAACTCATTCGGATTATCGGGATGATTCCAGATAACCCCGGTATCAAAAAAAGGAGCCAGCAGCAAAGACGGGTTATTCAACTCATCTCGATCCAAAGTAATCCGGTCTTCAATTGATAAGCGAAACCCATTATCCCCAGAACGCACATTCTGCCGATAACCTCGCACCGATTGACCTCCACCAATCACAAACTGTTGAGCGGGTAATAAACTACCCGGTGTCAATTGTAATTCAGCCTGGACAACCAATAAGTGATTCCCACCGATTCGTTGCACCCGTTGCACTTGACCCAACCAACTCAAGAACTGTCCATCCGGAACCTCCCCCTCATTTGTCGTCGCATCAAAGAAACCTGTCCCAAAACTAAACTGTGAACCCAAAAACCATGCCCCCCGCGATGAACGACGCAGATACTCTTGTCCAAACTGAATCACACTCGTGCGACTGACCCCATCCTCATCCGGACCAATGCCAAAGGGAATCCCTAAAGAATCAAAAATAAACGTCTGACCCTCTTGGAAGGTAAAACCCAAGGATAGGGCAAACTCTTCACGAGGCTTGCGTATCAACGGTTGACGATAAACGATTTCATATAGATCCGTTTCTCCTCGAATATCAAACTCATCAAACTCTGACTGAATAATATCATTTCTATTGGGTGCTATTCTCAGTCTGAGTGTACCGTTCATTGAATTGAGCGGCAGTTGATAACCCAAATCAACCACATCAGCGCCCAACGTCGCCGAACGGTAAAAGGAAATTTTATCTCCAACAACCGCTAAGTTCCGATGGCTTAACTCAACGCCCAATCGTTCAGAACCAACACTCGGCGGTGAAAAGTTATCAGCACGTACACTACCCTCAAAGGGATTCGCTTTAGTGAAGCGAACATCGAGATTAGTTTGCCCTGTTTCCCCGGTTTCTAGTAAGCTGGCTTCTATACCCCCGATAATGGGATCGTCACGTAGTAATCTCAGCTGGTCTTCCAGTTCAGCCGTATTCAGGGGAGTCCCTGCACCCAATTGAATGCGATCGCGAATATAAGATGCCCATCGTCCTGTTACTTCAACTTTTTGAACCTCTGTATTTTCTTCTTGGTTTTCACTGTCCGTAATCTGGCGGCTTCCACTCTCCTCCGCATCAATTATTTCCAATATCTGAATCTGATCTAAACTTCCCTCAATCGCACAAATTTCCACAACCCCATTCTCAAAGCTGGAAACTTCTGCTTGAGAATTAATGTAACCCTTTGTGAGATAAAGGTCAGTAATAGATCCGGCAATGTCTGGTAATTTTTCCGAAACGCTGTTGAGATCAGTCACTTCCTCTAAGGGTTTCCCAACTGCATCCATTAGTTCCTCACGACTAAACACCGTGTTGCCAATCACCTTAATCGTCAGCGCTGGAATATTTTCGACTGGAAACGCGATCGCAGAATGTTGCTGGTGAAACTCCTTGGTATCCGGACAAGCTGAAGCCAGTAGCGAAGAGGCTTCTGCTTCACTGTTGGGAGCGGATGGCTGCACCACCGGATCAGTCAGATGTTGCATTTCCACCTCCCCTAACCCAGTCGCTGAGGTGAAAACATGATCAGGATTAGCGGTAGCCCTGAACCCACTCCCTGTCATCATCCAAACTAGGGGGAGCATCAGCAGACAACCCTGTAAACCTAAAGGTGCAGCCATCGTAGTTATAAGTAAAAACTACTAACTCTTTCCGATCCATTCTCATACCTGAGATAGAGATCTCGGCGTCGCTTTAGCTTTTTTTATTATTTTGTCGCCGATAAACGCCTGTAATGGCTCCTATCCCGCCCTTGAAGGCGTCAAACCGCTATACTCCTCTATATCAGGATACTTACGCAGCGACACCACTTATGGGGGCGAAGGTGCGTTACGCTGCGCTAACACACCCTACGAATAGAAGCTGTGCGTAAGTCCTTTATATATATTTAAATTATCAATAAGCATAAACTAATGACAGTAAGGAGATATGTCCATAAAAAGTTCGCGTCGTCTTGCTGCGAACCCTGAGTCAACTGAGTCTTTTTACTTGATTGTTTATTTAAAATCGCCAAAATGGGCAAAACGTCGCTCGATAGCCAAGGCTAAATTTAAGGAGTTAGTTACTTTTTCTGTTAAGACAGCGCGGAGGATTTCTTTACACCGACTGCTGCGTGATATAGCAGTAGACACATCGATTAGGACTTTCGTCACCATTGTTCCAGACGTTGCATGCAACGTCTCTACATAAATGATGTGTCCTAACAGCTATGGCGGTTGCTATATAAACTAATCGCGCTGTCGGGCAGTCTTATGGGAGCAAGAGGAAGGGGAAAGCGATCGCGTGTGACAGTTGCCAGGACTTACGCAGACACACCACTGATAGCGGCTTGCGGTGCGTTACGCTACCCTAACACACCCTACAAATAGAGCCTTTGCGTAAGTTCTGACTGTTTTGATCCGATACCTGCCCTTGAAGGCGTCAAACCGCACCCCTCATCCTTTATATTTATTGATTTTCCCTGGATGTACGAAAATCACTAACGCTAGCATAAGGGGTCAACTGCTCCTGAAACGCCAAAACTCAACAGTAGCATTGATTATAGATGCCCCTCATTGGTGAAGGATTTACTCATGGTTATTAATACAACGCTGCGCTCTCATAAACCCCTTGGTGGACTATACACCAAAACCGGGGAACACGCTTTAGTTTTTCCTTTGAAGCATACGCAAGTGCTGGCAAAGGTGGCGGGGAATTTATCCCGCGTCGAAGTAACCCAAACCTTTGAAAATTCCTTCATGGAACCCTTAGAAGCTATCTATATCTTCCCTTTGCCAGATGCGGCGGTGGTGGATGAGATGGAAATAAAATTGGGCGATCGCATAATTAAAGGGGGGATAAAAAAACGGGAAGAGGCGCAGCTAATTTATGAACAAGCCCGTCAAGAGGGAAGAACGGCTGGATTATTAGAACAAGAACGGGATAATATTTTTACTCAATCTTTAGCCAATATTAAACCGGGAGAACGAATTGATGTCACGATTCGCTATACTGATACGCTGAAATTTAGCGACGGTGAGTGTGAATTTGTTTTCCCGATGGTAGTAGGACCCCGATTTTGTCCAGGGATTCCTATTGATGAAACGGGGGATAGCGATCGCGTGGCGGATGCGTCACGGATTATGCCGACGATTATCCCACCCAGTACCCGTTCCGGACATGATATTCAAATCACGCTGGAAATTGACGCTGGGGTTCCCATTTCCAACATTAATTCCCCCTCGCACCAGATCAAAGTGGAACATGAGGAAACAGTGGTGCGCGTACTCCTGGGGGAAGGGGACACAATTCCCAACAAAGACCTAATTTTACGCTATCAAGTCTCAGGCGATCGCACTCAGGCGACGGTACTGACGCAATCGGATACACGCGGCGGTCATTTCGCCCTCTATTTGATTCCGGCGGTGGATTATTCCGATCATGAAATTGTCCCTAAAGATGTGGTTTTTCTCATCGATACATCCGGATCTCAAAAAGGTGATCCGTTCCGTAAATCTCAGGAACTGATGCGCCGATTTATCCAGGGATTGAATCCCCAGGATACGTTTACGATTCTTGATTTTTCTGATATCACGACCCAATTATCTGCCCAACCTTTAGCCAATACGCCCCAAAATCGAATTAAAGCCCTCACGTATATTAATCAACTCAAGGCAAATGGCGGCACTTATTTACTCAATGGCATTCGGGCTGTCTTAAATTTCCCCCCTGCCCCCGAAGGACGGTTACGCAGTATTGTATTAATTACTGATGGTTATATTGGGAATGAATCAGAAATTTTGGCAGAGGTCAAACAGTATCTCAAACCGGGAAATCGTTTATATAGTTTTGGCGTGGGTAGTTCACCGAATCGATTTCTTTTAAATCGGATGGCTGAATTAGGGCGAGGAACATCACGAATTGTGCGTCAGGATGAATCAACTCAGGCGGTAACTGAAGAATTTTTACGCCATGTTAATAATCCCGTGTTGACGACTATTAATGTGGAGTGGCAAGGGGAGGGAGAGGCGATAATTTATCCGACAACTCCCCCCGATTTGTTTACCCAACAACCCTTAGTTTTATTTGGGCGCATTTCTCCAATTCATCCGGAACAGACGGGTATCCTGAAAATTACTGGAACCGTTACCGGGGGTAAGCGTTATGAACAGGAATTTTACCTGAGATTTGATTCAGAGGGTAATTGTGCGATCGCGCAGTTGTGGGGGCGGGCGCGAATCAAGGATCTGATGAATCAAATGTGGCACTGTGAGAAGAAGGCACAGGTTGAGGCAATCATTGAAACAGCCTTAACCTATCAGATTTTAGCCCCCTATACAGCGTTTGTTGCCGTCAGTGAACAAATCCGAACTGATCCGCACGGAAAAGGAATTTGTGTCTCTGTACCCGTTGAGGTGCCAGAAGGGGTATCCTATGAAGGAATCTTCGATCAATCTCCCATGCGTTTCCTCGGACTTAAATTCAGGCGATCGCGAGGCAATTCTGGTTTGCCACCCTCACTCACGACTAATGGGGCGTCTTCTCCGGTTGTAGGTGATTCCACCCAGCAGCCACTCCTTAACTGTACTGATGTTGATATCACTCCTACCCCATCTCCCCCGGTTCCGGATGAAACCATTACCAACCTGCAAGTTCTCAGCGTTACCGGATTAGAAAAGTCAAGTGCGACTCTACTCACGCAACACCTGCAACAGGTGATTGTACCATCAGGATACTGTGGTGAACTTGTGTTTGAGTTTCCGGTGCGTAAGGGGCGTGTGGTGCGGGTATTATGGGATGAGGATGCCTCTAGCCTAAATGAAGCCGTTGTCATTGATGTAATTAAGCGATCGCTCTTAAGTTGGCAAGTACCCCAATGGTTAATGGATACGGTGCGTTTAACCTTACGAATTCAAACGGATAATTAATCCTGTTCCAGACGTAGCACTGACAATTATAAAGTTCGGACTAAAAGCTTGCGTCCGGTTAAAACTGATATCTTATACCAAATCCGGGTTAGCTACCCCCGTTATAACCCAGTCCGCGCAGGCGGCCTACCCTTCGGGAAGGCTTCGCCTATGTTTGTATAGCAGCGATTTCAATCGCCTTGGCAAAAGGGGGTAATAAAGGCGGATTTGGTATTATACCCTTGTCAGTCAGCCTCGACACCCGCCAAGAACTCAAGTTCTTGGCTTATAGCTAAAGTCCACTCAAGTGGACTAAAACTAGAGATGCAGGCGTCTAAAGATGACTTGCACTTTGGGTTCCTTGAGTTTTAACCCAAGGCGATGGGTGAGACTGAGATACTCCCTGTTACGTCTCTAGCCTTTTACCCAAGCGCGAAATGCCTTCATTGTTTTATTTCTGCCCAAACTTCGACATTGGTTGAGATACTGAGGAATCGTATCAATGAGTGGAATGCTGGGAAAGTGTGGGCTAACTTCAGACGGACTATACTTCCCTTCTCGCAGCACGTTAATTTCTAACCTTCCTTGTTCAAATCGCCACAGTTCAGGCACTCCTAAAGCAGCATAGATACTTGGATGTGTGCGAGAGGTGACATCAATTTCTAACGCTAAATCTGGAGGGGGATCGACCGTTAAATCAATGCGATCTTTCCCCCGAACCGCTGCTTCGTTTTGAATATAAAAACAGTTATCCGGTTCAATCCCTTTAATCATCGTCTCATTTTTGAATGTCGTTGAACCCAAGGTGCAAAATTCAATATCTAATTCTTCCAAAAGTGCTTTGAGTAAATCACTGATGAGTTCTTTCCGACTTTCATGTTCGGGCAACGGTGTCATAATTTCCAGAGTTCCATTATCATACGCCACTCTAGCGGCACGAGGTTCGCCTAAATCCGCTAAAATCGTCTCAAATTCCTGCCAGCTTATATTTGAAAGTAACACCCGTTGTCCTGGTGGTACGGTAATTCGATTCAGTTCTAATAACATGGTTGAACTCCTGGGACTATTAAATTCTGTATTTAGTTTTGTAAATAGTATAAAATGGTCGCATGAAATTGATTTATTTAAACCCGATTTAGCACTCTGTCCATTGGGTAGATATTTGCCATCTTTGTCCTGTTTAGGTTTGTTTTTCCGGGACAAGTTTCCTGATTTTCAGTGGGTGCAGTCGTTGATAAAATTTGAAATTCTGTTGGGTTTCCTGGCGTCAACCCAACCTACTGGCTACTGGCGTAGCTCCCCAGGCTTTAGTCTCGCGATGAAGCGGCTTTTGACTCTGCCTCTTCTAACTCGATAATCAAATCAATCAGATGCCTAGCATAACGTAGTGAATCTGTCAACCCTCGCTCCGTCACTGGATAGCTATAACGAGCAAAATTTTCATTCGGGTGTTGCCAACGTAACCACAACCGTCTGTCAATCATCTTCGTGCTAATTGACCAATCTCGGTAGCGGATTGGTTTGATGGGCAAGCCGGTGTTGGGATTGTCTGAAGTCACTGGCTTTCTTAGGAGTATTGAATTTAATTTACGATTTCAGAGAGCATAAAGAAACTTGGCTAGACGGGTTGGAGTTGCTGTTGATTCATGAACGCTAATAATCCGTGAAATACTTTGATGCCATCCGTAGAGCCCAACACAGAATCAGATGCTCGTTCGGGATGAGGCATCATCCCCAATATTTTACCCGTGCGATCGCATATTCCGGCAATGTTGTTCACTGAACCGTTGGGATTGCTGGTTTCGTCGATTTCACCGCTGGAATTGGCGTAACGAAAGACAATCTGATTTCCATCTTCGAGGGCTTTCAGGGTATCTGTATGGGCGTAGTAGCGTCCTTCTCCGTGAGCAACGGGCAATGTGATCATTTCTCCCGTGGCGTAAGCTGAAGTCCAAGGAATGTCAGTGCGTTCTATTTTCAAGGGAACGCGATCGCAAATAAAATGGAGATCTCGATTCCGGACTAATGCCCCCGGTAATAACCCGGTTTCGGTTAAGACTTGAAAGCCGTTACAGATACCCAGGACAAACTTACCCTGTTTAGCGTGGGCAATCACATGGGACATAATCGGCGAAAACTGAGCGATCGCGCCGCAGCGCAGGTAGTCGCCATAACTAAAGCCACCGGGTAAGACAACCACATCCAGATCAGAAATATCCGTTTCTTCATGCCAAACCATCCGAGTAGGGCAGTTGAGCAAATCCTGGGTGACATAAGCAACATCGCGATCGCAGTTTGAGCCAGGAAAAACCACAATACCAAATTTCATGTTGATACCCCTAACTGTACCTGTACTTCATCCAAATCAAATCGATAATTTTCAATCACCGGATTCGCCAAAATTTGGTCACAGATGCGATCCAGTTGCTCACTGGCTTGGTTTTCATCAGCCGCCGTCAGCATTAACTCAATATACTTGCCGATGCGTACCTGCTTAACATTCGCGATGCCGAGTTGCCCAACCCCGGATTCGACTGCCACGCCAGCCGGATCTAGAACAGAAGGTCGCAGTGTAACATAAATTCGAGCCTTATACTGACGATTCACAAGCACCCCCTAGTGGTTTGAGATTACCTTAATGTGACATCCTCCCACACCAAATCAAAGATTATGGTGTGGGCTTCCAACATCGCTGTTAGACATTGCTGCCCTACGCCACTTATCTAGGTCCTATGCCCCCGACAGCCCGACTTGACAGCCAATTTCTTTCCCCCAGAGTCCCTGGGTACTCAGTTGATCATAGCCTCGGTTACAGATTTCTTGTTAGGTTTAAATTTTGAATTACTAATCCCCAATAGTCCATATCCTTTTTCCTCGATTAACCCCTAAATCTATGAAAGCCCAACGCACCCGTTCTCAAGAACGAATTTTAAAGTTGCTCAAAACCTTAAATCGTGCTATCTCTGCCCAGGATATTCATATCGAGTTACGCAAGCGGAAGCAAGGTATGGGTCTAGCCACAGTTTACCGCTCTCTCGATGCCTTGAAACTTGAAGGAGTGGTACAAATGCGGACTCTAGCGACTGGCGAATCCCTCTACAGTTTATTGCAGGATCAACACCATCTCACCTGTCTCAATTGTGGGCGATCAATTCCCATCGAGGAATGTCCTGTCCACAATTTAGAGACCCAGTTACAAGATAACCACCACTTTCAAATTTACTATCATACCCTAGAATTTTTTGGACTCTGTGAGGATTGCCAAATGGTTGAAGCTGATCAAAACCGTCCTTAATCCGACTGCCAAGATAATCCAGACGCGGTAACAGCACATCTGGAACATGAGCAAAGAAACAGGGCTACTTGATTATTTGTCTTTTTGGCTGTGTGATCCGCAAGTTGAGTCTAAACTCGAGTATTCAACTGCCTCTGAGACGCTAATCTTGTGATCTGGAGGATTAGCTTCCGCAGATCCAAAGCCAATTCTTGGTTAACGACGTGAAGGAACTTGAAGCCAATCTCCTTACCGGCTTGAGAGAGAGTCTCAAAGTAAGACTGATTCACCTCCAGCAACGTTGTCTGTTCCCGTACCGCGCAAGTTGTTGGGTATGTACCACCGTCTATCAGCCCCAGAACTCCCACCAGCCGACTCGGACCATAAACGGCAAGGTGTTCGTATTTGCCAGATCGGTAAATCGTGGTGCGAACAGCACCGCGAACTGTGATCAAGCAACTATCTGCCGGAGAACCTTCTGTGTAGAGAATATGACCTCGTGGCAGATTCCACAACCGCATGGGTGCGAGAAACTCTTCCAATTCCGCAAGCGTGAAGATGCGAAATAGTGGAAGTGACTGTAGCCTTGAGTGATCTAACGTTAAGGGGGAGGTAGGGGCATCAATTTGCCCTTTGTTCTCTTGTACCCCAGAATCAGGCAATGTTCCTGCTTCCCCAGCCGTGAGCGTAGCGACGATTTGTGCCGTTTTTAACCGAATGCGATCGCAGATTTTTAGTCGCAGGCATTTCATGATGTTCAATGCTGAGGATCTTAGGCTATATCGCAGCATTTCCAACTGCAAATTACTCAAAAAATAGCCCGATGTCCGCTCAAGCGTTAGGGCATAAGTCAAGCTCAAACCGCGATCCATAACAGAGATTTCCCCAATGACATCGCCAGAGCCAACTGTTTCTATATCCACGCGATCGTTCCCTGGCACATCAGCGTATAACCTGACTCGCCCCTCGCTGAGCAAATACATCCCAGCGGCTACCTCGCCCTGGCGAAAAAGCATGGTGTTGGCTTCGACACAGAAGGGTTCCGCAAACAACAGAATGTCCTCCAAATCCCCTAATGTCAAGCTCTGGAACAGGGGCAAGGAGCTTAAAAACTCTTCTTTTTGTTTCAAGTTCACGTTCATGATTAAGACACAACGGTAAGGTTTAGATGTCGAGTTCGGCGATTTTCACCTGCCGATAGTCGCCCTCGGAGGTGACGTAGAGAACCGAGTACTCCGGCACTTCAGTCCAATTGGTGATATCCTTCGACAATGGTTCGGAAGCAACGATTACAGAATTAGCGTTCTTGGCGCTACCGACTAACTTCCACTCATTCTCATGCCAGCCGTAGTTTTGACCCAAGGTATACCAAAGGCTCATGTCTTTTAGCCCCAACTCCAACTCGTCTATTTTGTCGGCGTAGCAACCGAAGTCAAAGGTAAAGCGAGTGGCAACTAAGTCGTTACCGTCACAGATGAACAGGTTAACCCAAGAAGCTACCGCAATTCCTAGTTTTTTCCGAACCTGCTTGATAATCTTTAAGGTAGATTCCAAAGCTGGCAATATCTCGTCGAGTTCCAAATCCTTAGTTGGGTCTTCCATCTGTGACATCAATAGGGCATAGATCCATTCGCTGTCTGTTGTACCCTCGATCTTTTGGGCGATTTCCGGTTTGATGTACTCCAGCAAGTGAAATTTCATCTTATCCATGTCAGCCAAGTCGCCATTGTGAGCCATAGCCAGCTTGAACCCTCTATACTGAAATGGATGGACATTCTGTATATTTACCTTAGCGCTAGGATCGGAGATGACGCCGCGAACATGGGCAACCAGACAAGTTGGTCGCAGCTTTTGCGCTAGAACTTTCAGGTTACGGTCAAAGAAGGGAACCGAAACGGTTTTGTAAATGAAGGGAACCTCCGGATTGTGGGACGTTGGTTCCCATGCCGCCATACCAAACCCAGCCAAATTCAGTAATTTCAGCATTTGTGGGGCGTAGGTCTGTTTCATTAATGAACTGTCTGACTTGAATAACAAGTCATCAAGCAGTACAGACTCTCCTAAATACGCTACAACTCGACACATAGCAATTCAATCTAGTGGTTTTCAAGTATTATACTGATTATATAGTAAATAACCTTAGAGAGTAAATGAATAAGCCGATCACAACACCCAATACGATTTGCTGTTTTCTTCCAGGCTCTTCCCCTTCTCCTGCATTGCTACGTGCGATCCAACGTTGTGAAATTTCCATGCATATTCAACCATCAATGGTTCCTCTACCAAAAGGAATCAGTGTTCTTAACGATGCCAAAGCGGTATCTTTAAATGCAAGATAAGGATACGGCAATCATGAGCAACCGTGAGGCAAGTCTCTCTTTTATTCTTGAGAATCTCCCCACCCTACTTTTGACTATAGCGAGCCATAAGATACAACTAAATAGGGTGGTTTTCAAGTAATCTAGCTTTTGCGTAGAGACTAGACTGGATTCTCCATTATCTCCCCGCACGACGGAACCCTCCCGCTATCTTCTCCAACTCTTCCTCAGTCAGTTCTTCTTGACTTTTCTGTTGTCCTTCAATTGACGGCTGATTGTTTACGAGTTTTTCATGTTCTGGGTTCTGTTCGTTTGGATTTTGAGCTTTGTTTTCACTGGACATTATTTGTTCATCTTTTTTAGTAGTTGGTTTAACCGCAGTAGTCGGATATAGCCATTCTCAAGAGCGTGAGGTACACCCCAATGTAGGGGATCTAGGCTTGCACCCTCAGTCATGTACCTGCTCCTATGAGAAACGCTATAAAAGTAAAAATCACGATCATTAAGTTTTGTCAAATTCCGCGATCGCACTCAGGTGGAACGATTGTGTATTTTGATTAAACTTAACACAGTTACCTTTATTTATGTCCGACTACTTACCCTGGTTTTGATCGGCTTGTCACCCCTGCAAGTTTAGCACCACAAATTAGAAATCGCCGTAATTTACATGATTGAGTGTATAATAAATCGATATAGCAATAAACTCGGACAATATAAATGTGTGGATTTGCCGGATTTATAGATGGAAACAATCACCAGCAATACAAACAATCAGAGCGTTTACAGATTCTAAACCAGATGGGAGAACGATTATATCGGCGCGGCATAGATGACAAGCAATTATTTGACTCAACGCCATTGTCATTTATTTTCAGACGGTTATCTATTGTCGATTTAGCTGGAGGGCAACAACCGATTTGGAATGAAGACAAAACTATGTTTGTTGCCGTCAATGGAGAAATCTACAACCATATAGAGTTGCGTTCAAACTTACGGAACACCCATCAATTTCGCACCTATTCTGATGCCGAAATTGTTTTGCACTTGTATGAAGAAATTGGAGTCAACGCACTCCATTTACTGAATGGTATGTTTGCTATTGCTTTATGGGATGCTCGACGACAACAGTTATTTTTAGCACGAGACCGCCTAGGAATAAAACCATTATACTACGCACAAATTGGCTCCCTACTCATTTTTGGCTCGACTTTAATGTCCCTCTTAGCCCATCCCAATGTACCAAGGCATCCTCAGTTCCAGGATTTAACTAATTTAAGCGTTACCACATCCTATGTGAGAGGAATTAACAGGTTAGCTGGTGGTCATTATTTGCTTTATGATGCTAACACAACCAACCTAATTATTCAGTCCTATTGGAATTTAGAAAATTATTGGGTCACCGAGCCTAACTCAGACTCACGCCAGCCTCAAGACTATATCAGAGAATATCGCGAGCTTTTTGTCGATAGTGTACAGAAACGTCTGATGAGTGATGTACCTGTAGGAGCCTTTTTGAGTGGAGGGTTGGACTCTGGAGCAGTTGTCGCTGTTGCCAATCAATTCCATAACCGATTACATTGCTTCAGCATCTTAGCCGATTACACGAGAGAAAATGGAGATATCCAAGCAGCGCGTCAGTTTTGCCAAAAGCTCAATCTACCGTTTCATCCGGTATATTTTGATTCGGAAAAGCTATTAGAACAAGTTCATTTTTCATTAGAAACTTTTGAATATTTTATTTGGATAATGGATGCGCCAAAATTTAATATGGATTGGTTTTTGAAGCACGAACTCCATCGTTATTGCCAAACCCTATTTCCTGACCTCAAAGTAATGCTTTTGGGACAGGGTGCTGATGAATTTGCTGGCGGATACTCTGCCCCTGAAGATAGCTCGACAAAGGACTGGCAAGACTATATCCAACAATTGAACGAAGAGGAGCAACAGACAAGTCAACTCAAACAACTAACTAGCCTTAATGATGGGTCATACCTGTTTGATAGAGGCATTAAATCTTATCCGCCTGATTGTACTTCGTTTCAGAAACAAATGTTACGAGAAGTTTATTATTTACAAGATTATAACCTTTGGCATGAAGATCGCAGCGCTATGAGTCAAAGTATTGAAGCTCGTGTTCCCTTTTTAGATCATCGTTTAGTCGAATATTTAGCTGCTGTTCCACCTCAACATCATGCCGCATTATTTTGGAATAAAATGATTATTCGAGAAATGGCTGGGCAATGGCTACCCCATGATTTTGTTTACCGCAAAAAATCATTCGGTGCCTCACATCAGACGGAGTGGGTTCTCATACAGTATAAAATTGTGCAAAGGATTTTTACGCAGTTTTGCGAGAAGTATTTAGCCAATTCTAGGAGTCTGTTCTCAGATGAGCAAATACTATCCTGGTTTGATCAAGCGAATGTAAATAGTGTCAAGGGTATTCAAGCTTTGGATAAGCTCTTAAATGCGATGGCAATGACAGTGTTCAAAACTATTTGCCTAACTGGGAAATCTCCTACTTCTATGGATTACTTGTATGGGTGTTCACCCCTAAAAACTCTGGATGATTTTTAACCGTCAAGGTGGTTATAAAAGTAGAGACGTTGAATGCAACGTCTCTACATCATTTCGGCTTCTGCTATCGCCAAGCCACCCCAAGGGCGTAATATTTTAGTACCACATTATGTCGTGCTCCCATGGTGTTTCAAGCCAAGGAGAGGTCAAAGCGGACGATAAACCCGGTAGTTGATTTGGGGGAAGATATTATCGATTTCCTCGACTTTTTCCAACCAGCCACTGTCGATTTTACCGATTTTGATATCCTCATACAGCTTATTAAACCGCATCAAGTGCGATCGCGTCCGCCGCACGGCATAGGGTACCATAGTTCCTGTCCGCATAATAAACGCCCAGTCCGACGACTGCGCCAGGAGTACCTCTCGCGCCGCCTGGTTAAGTGCTTTCCATTCCAGTTCATCAGCGGGTTCGCGACGCCCTAGCTCAATCATCCGTTCCGCTGCTTTGTGCAGGTGAGGATAAATCCAAGCATTAGTTTCATTGAGCCAATATTCATGGAATCCCTTATACCCCCAACTTGACTGAGAGGGCTTACAAACCTGCTGGGTGGGATTATCCTGCAAATAGTCCGCCAGGTGGGTCATGTCATAAGTCCCCTGATCATACCAAGACTTACGGAACAGATAATCGATAAACCACGGTCCCTCGTACCACCAATGACCAAACAGTTCCGCATCATAAGGGGAAACCACAATCGGCGGACGCTGCATAATTCCCGCCAAATGACCCACCTGTTGTTCCCGGTTAAACATAAAGTTAGCCGCATTTTCCGCAGCTTTTTCTCGCGCCCAATAGGGGTCATACAACGCCTTATCCCCTAACCCTAATCCACGACCTGTGATCCGGTGATATTTAATTCCTGTATTTTTGCGCTGTCCATTGGGCATGATATAGGGCTTAATGTACTCGTATTCGGCTTCCCAGCCTAAATCCTTGTAAAATTCCCGATATTCCGGTGAACCTGGATACCCCACTTCCGAAGACCACACCTGCTGAGAGGACTCGTGATCTCGCCCAAATGCCGCGACTCCTGTCTCCGTATAAATCGGAGCGTAAGTGCCAAAACGGGGACGGGGACGGGCATACAAGATCCCGTGACCATCGGTGAGGAAATAGCGTAAGCCCGCATCAGCGAGTAACCGTTCTACCCCTTCGTAATAAGCGCATTCGGGTAACCACATCCCTTTCGGGGGACGCCCAAAGGTTTGCTCATAATGCTCACAAGCCACCTGAATTTGCGCCCAAACAGCTTGGGGATACATCTTCATCAGCGGAAAATAGCCGTGAGTCGCGCCGCAAGTGATGATTTCCAGGTTATTGCTGTCTAGAAATTGTTTAAATGCGGTTATCAAGTCACCCTGGTACTGTTCCCAGGTTTGGCGAATCAGGCTGAACTCGTTAACGTAATGTTCAGCGAGGTAGCGGATGTGACCATTATGTTTGTTATGCTCGACTTCCTTTTGAACTAATTCCTCAAGTAAGGCAAGATGTTTGTCATAGCGTTCTTGCAACAGAGGATCTTTTAGCATCGACACCAAAGGGGGTGTCATGCTCATGGTGATTTTAAAGTCCACCCCATCCCGCTTTAACCCTTCAAAGACATGCAGGAGGGGGACGTAAGTTTCGGTGATGGCTTCAAATAGCCATTCTTCTTCCAAAACATAGTCACTTTCTGGATGCCGCACAAAAGGTAGATGGGCATGAAGGACGAGCGCAACGTAGCCGATAGCCATAGTGAATAGAAGTCGTGAATTGCTAGATAACGAAAAGTTTAGGATAGCCTGGGAGGTTGACAGTCATTTAAGATTTTAGGACGAAAGGGACAGCAAAAGGATAGATTAACCTCACAAACCGTTCAGTTTTGCGGAAAATCTAAAATAGAGATTAAATTTTGACACTCCTCGCTCTTGCATAGACGGGGATTCTTCTTTCATAGGGAGGCAGAGTTTTACATCTTCGGTGGATGGAACCTTTACCCTCCGTAGAGACGTAGCATGAGGAGTCTCTACCTACCGTGTGTCTCAGGGCTTGCAGTCCTCTAATCTCGACTACTTGGGCCGCAGCTACATCACGATTACAGGTGTACCCACAATACTGACATCTATGAACACGTTGGGATAGCTTCTTTCGGCCCGTCTCTTTCAAGCACTTGGGACAGGTCTGACTTGTGCCTGCGGCGGGTATTTTCTGGAAATACACCCCTCGCTTGAAACAGCATTGGGAGAGAATATTATGGAGCAAGCGTTTATCTGACACTTACGACTATTCACCCAATCTTTTCGCTCAGCTAGCGAGTAGTTGTATACTCGACGACACTGTTCTAGCCACTCCTCAAAAGTGACTACTTGAGCGTTAGTTGGTTTTAGTTTAAATTCGTAGATTCGATTAAACACTTGCTTCGACCTCTTGCAATGTTGGCTGGTATTATACTACATTATTGGTTGATTGTCGTCAGGACGCAATAGACTCGCAACTAAAGTGGCAAGGCTCTTCGCATCGCTCGGTTTCATCGCTGGCTACAGTACGGGGGTGTTCACCTTCGCTACACTATACTCTAAGGAAGCAAAGACCCCCCAGCCCCGAGGCAGTCAAGTCCCATGTTCTCCTATAATTGCCCCAGTTAAGAGTGTTAACACCCAATTTCATGCAGGTCGCTCATGAGAACTCTCCGGATGGGGAAGCCACCTTACAGCTTCTGCTGTTTGTCGATGAGCGCCCCAGTTCCCGGAAACATATCCATCGCATCCGCAACTATCTGGAGTCCTTGAAACAGGACTATCCGTTTGAACTGATGATTGTGAAGGTGGGAGAACAGCCCTATTTAGCCGAACATTTTAAAATTGTAGCCACTCCAGCCCTGCTAAAGATTCATCCCCAACCCCGACAAACCCTAGCGGGAACGAATTTACTCGGACAGTTGCAGAACTGTTGGTCACGCTGGCAACGCTGTATCGAAGACTATAAAGCCGAGTTAACCCAGCAGATGATCTTATCCGCTAACAGGGATATCTCCAGTGAGAATGGCTCATCCGCCAAACCTTCCATGGCATCTTCCGTCGAAGTGATTCAACTCACTGACGAAATTTTTCGCCTCAACCAAGAAAACACAGCACTGCGGGAAAATATCCATTTTAAAGACCAAATCTTGTCCATGTTAGCCCATGACATCCGCAACCCTTTAACCGCCGCATCCATTGCCTTAGATACCCTGCAATTAGGTCAAAACAACCCCAGTCAATCCCCTCGTCCTGAATTGACGCCCACTCTAAAAGCCCGGTTATTTGAACAAGCACGTATCCAACTCCGTACCATCGATCGCATGATTACGGAAATCCTGCAAGCAGCCAAAGGCAGCAACGCCGACTTTTACGTTAAACCCCGCAAACTAGCTTTAGGACCCTTGTGTCAAGATATTCTCAATCAAATGCAGGAGTCCTTCCAACTCAAATCCCAGATTGTGGAAACAGACATTCCCCAGGATTTACCCCCTGTCCATGCCGATAGTGAGTTGGTGCGTCAAGTCATCGTCAATCTGCTAGACAATGCCAACAAATACACCCCAAAAGGGGGTAAAATTCAGGTTTCGATGCTGCACCGCACCACCCAAAAAGTTCAAGTCTCGGTCTATGATACAGGTCCGGGTATCCCGGAAGAAAATCGCGATCGCATTTTTGAGAATCATTTCCGACTCAAACGCGATCAAGGCAAGGACGGGTACGGGATTGGTTTATCCTTGTGCCAACGCATAATCCGCGCCCATTATGGTCGCATCTGGGTCGATTGCCCTACTAAAGGTAAAGGTGGCGGGTGTTTTCACTTTACCCTACCCATTTATCGGTAAACGTTAAAGCGATGTAAAGACGTTCCGATGAAATATCTTTTGTAGGGGCGGGTTTTACCGTTAACCTTGGGTGTTACCCTGATATAACTAAACCCGCCCAGACCTAACCGTTCAATTATCACAAATGACGAATGACGAATGACGAATGACGAATGACGAATGACAAATGACAAATGACAAATGACAAATGACGAATGACGAATGACGAATGACAAATGACAAATGACAAATGACGAATGACAAATGACAAATGACAAATGACCAAAATGCGAAAAACCAAAATTGAACGAGTACGCGGCGTCAACGATGTCTTGCCCGATGATTACGCCATCACTAAACAACTTGAAGATACCCTGCGCCAATGCTTCCAATCCTTCGGCTATCGTCCAATTGACGTGCCACTGATTGAATATACAGAACTGTATTTAAGGAAATCCGGTGAAGAAATCGCCCCCCGTCTCTATGACTTCATCTACCGCAACCGCCGCCTTTGCTTGCGCCCCGAATTTACCGCCTCGGTTGTCCGCGCTTATGTAGACAACCTGCAAGGCGTTCCCCAACCCATTCGCCTCTACTATGCGGGTTCCGCCTTCCGCTACGAACGCCCCCAGAAAGAACGCTACCGCCAGTTTAACCAGATGGGGATTGAACTAATTGGCGCGACAGGGGCGATGGCAGATGCCGAAATTATCGCGATCGCATCCCAAGGGTTAAATCGTTTAGGATTAAGCGGGTATCGAATCGTTCTGGGTCATATTGGCGTAATCTCTAAATTTCTGGATAACCTCCAGATCGAAAGTCGCTTGCGTAGCTTCTTGCTAACCAATATGGAAATTTTACGCAAGGAAGGCAAATCCGCTGTCGAACAGCGTTTGTGTGATATCTATCCCGCCTTTGCCCTCTATACCTCTAACCCCCAACTCAGTCCAGAACAGACGAACCTGGAGACAGTCCACAGCCAACGGTTGAGTCAACTCTTTCAGGGAATGGCAGAATCCGACGCCCAAACTGCGATTCTGGATCTCCTAGACAGCATGAACATTGAATTGGCGGGTAATCGCGACGCCCAGGAAATTGTTGATCGCCTGCTGACCAAAATAAAACGCCAAGATCAAACTGAGAGAGTCAGTAAAGCGCTAGAGTTTATGAGTCAACTGGGACAACTGGTAGGAGAACCCACGGAAGTCTTAAAAGAAGCCCAAACACTCCTCTGTTCCCATGGCATCGATGATGCTGGACTTGAACAACTGCGTGAGATTATTAAGACATTAGAATTCTACAATCTAGATTCTAGTCAAATTAGCCTGGATTTAGGACTTAGCCGAGGATTGCAATACTATACAGGCATGATTTTTGAAATTTATCATGGCGCAGGCAAACAGGAGCGACAAATCTGCGGCGGTGGTCGATATGATGATTTAGTGGGAACCTTCGGCGGACGCCAAGATACCCCAGCCACTGGCTTTTCCTACGGGATGGAACGGCTGAGATTAGCCCTAGAAGCTGAGGGCAAAGTTTGGCAAGTGGATCAATTCGTGGATGTTTGGGTGGTTCCTGTCAGTCAAGATGATGCCGGGTATGCCATTAGTGTTGCTCAAAAATTGCGACATACTGGATTGGCAGTCGCTATGGATCTGAGAGGAAAAAGTGTTTCCAGTAACTTCCAATACGCCGACAAACAAGGCATTCCCTACACCATTCTCGTGGGTTCAGAGGAACGACAAGCGTCAAATGTTGTACTCAAGCAGATGGATTCCGGAGAACAGCAGCAGCTAACCGTAAGCGACGCCGCCAAGTATATTCATGATCGATTAAGCCGGATAACTTGACAAATGATGGTGCTTGCTTTTTTTCAGAAGCGGGTATCACAAATGACCAATGACGAATGACCAATGACAAATCACCAATGACAAATTACCAATCACCCGTTCGCCTCGCTCTCCCCAGTAAAGGAGCGCTGGAACGCTCGACAAGCAGCCTCCTGTCAGCCTGTGGAATGAGTGTCTTTAGACCCAGCGATCGCCAATATTTCGGCTCGATTCCTTCACTCCCTCAAATTAATGTACTTTTCCAACGGGCTGCTGATATTTTCACCAAAGTTGAAGAAGGTAGCGTTGACCTAGGAATTACTGGCTATGATGTCGTCTGTGAAGAAGGCGTGGGTCATGATAATGTCGTGGTTATTCATGACCGTTTGGGTTACGGTAAATGCAAACTGGTATTAGCTGTTCCCGAAAGTTGGGTCGATGTATCCTCGATTGAAGATTTAGCCGAACTCACCCTTCTATTTAAAGAAAAAGGTAAAAACCTGAGAATTGCCACGAAATATCCCAATCTGACCAGAGATTGGTTGTATGAAAAACTCATCGTAAACTTTTCCCTAGTCTCCGTCCAAGGTGCTATGGAAGCCGCGCCCAGTATGGGGTATGCGGACATGATTGCTGATGTCACCAGTACGGGAACTACCCTACGAGAAAACCGCTTAAAGCGGATTGCTGGTGGCACACTGTTAAAGTCCCAAGCCTGTCTGATTGGCAACAAACGATTACTTCAAGAGGATTCGATAAAACTGGACACAACCAAAACGATCTTGGAATTAATTGAGGCAAATCTGAATGCGAAAAAATATGTCTCAATCACGGCAAATGTTCGGGGTCAATCAGCCGATGAGATTGGCACTTATTTAGTCAATCATAGCGAATTGAGTGGTTTAACCGGCTTACGAGGACCCACGATTGCCAAGGTTTATTCTAAGGAAGATAAGGATTGGTATGCGGTAACGATTGTCGTTGAGCAAAACATGTTACTGGCGGCGGTTAATCATCTGAGAAAGGCGGGGGGGAGTGACATGACGATTACGTCACCTGAGTATGTTTTTGGTTCCCAGTCTCAGAATTATCAGGTATTCTTGGAACGGTTAAAGGAAGATTAATAAACAGGGACATCCGATGAATACGATTGAAACGCAAGATGTACGGCGAGGGCAAACGATGACTTATGAACTTGTGAAAAAGTTAGTAATTCAGCGACGGCAATAGACGGCAATAGCGCGATCGCTATCAAGTTCTTAATATTGGTTGGCAAGAACTAACGCGGATATTTGGTTGTATCATTTACGTAGAAATTAAAGATGGTAAAATTTGGATCGAACGCGATGGAACCGAAATCGGAGTGGCTAATGAATTAGTAGAAGCTGGAGTTCCTAAACAAGATATAGTTTTGGGTTTTAAAGCCCCATATAAACGAAAATTTACTGAGTTTGCTGCTAGTTGAAGCAAATAGGAGTCAGGAACTTCACGACAATTACGTCACCGGATTATGTATTTAGTTCCCAGTATCAGAACTATCAGCTATTCTTGGAACGGTTAAAGGAAAAATAATAAATAGGGTCTGCTAAATATACCTTTATACCCCTTTACCGCCAATTACCCACTAGAATATAGGGAGACCAATAATAGGGACTCTGATAGCTTTCTTGTTGTAATAAACTGATCTGAGCGCGGCGCAGGGCTTCGGCTTTAGTAATATTGGGTTGTGCTAGTTCTTGGTAAAATTGACTCATCAGCAACGCGGTAGAGTTATCATTGACATTAAATAAAGACGCGATCGCACTCCGCGCCCCCGCCCTGACTGAGATCCCAGCAATGCCTAACGTCGCCCGTTGATCCCCTGTGGCGGTTTGACAAGCACTCAGCACCAGTAATTCAATCCCATCGGGGCGATTTTCAGTGTGGGTTTGCAGGAATTGATTGAGTTGATTAACATTAATTGGTTGATCATAAGCGAGAATAAAGGTTTCATCCGGACTCGAACTAAATTGTCCATGAGTGGCTAAATGAACCACGCCAAAGGGTTGAGAATTAATTTGGTTTTGAAACGTTTGCCTGGTAAATGCTGAATTGAGTAAGATTTGGCTATGAGGAAGATTCGATTGAATTTGTGCTAATTCATCCTCAACATAAGGAAGGGCTTTAAACCCATGACGGGCTTCACTAAGTCCAGCCGTTAGTAGTTGGAATTGTTCGGATTGCCAGGATTCGGTTTTGGAGAATTGAAGACCAATATTCAGGGCAATACTATAGGTTTCGATCAGGTATTGTTCTCCATCATACAGGGCTGCCATGGGAATTGTTCTGAACGCGCCATCTAAGACAAAGACTAAGGTTTCTAGTTGTTGGGTTTGGGTTAAGTCGTTTTCAATAGGGGCAATCAGCCAATCATAAACTAAACGAAATCGGGAATTAGGATCTAGCCCCGTTTTGTATTCTTGGATATCGTCTTGGAGTTGTTCGATAGTGCGTTCAACTTCCGCTTTCGGAATAAATGTGGTGGTGTGGATGAGTTCCGATTGTTGGGGCAATTTGAGAATAATTTCAATCCGGTTTTCCAGGATAATTGGATAGATAATTGCGGCATTCAAATTCTGTTCATCAATCGCCCGATCAATGGGTAAGGTGGTGGCGTCAGATAAGCGACAACGGAGGAAGTTTTCTAGTTCTGCCACTTGCAAGTCTTCGATGAGTTGACGGGCTTTTTTTAGGTTGGCTTGGCTGGGTTTTCGGCTAGTTTCATCCGGCTGGGAGAGGAGTAAATCTACGAGTTCACGATAGACGGGTTCGATATGATCACGAAAGGAGAATTGTAAGTCGGGATTATTGAGACTGATTAAATCACCACGCAAGGAATCCAGGCTAGTCACCGCTTCCGAATAAGCCGCGATCGCGCTTTGTTTTTCCCCCTGTTTTTTTAACACTCGTCCCAGTTGCCATTGCCATTGATAGGCTAAGTCTTTGGCTTTGATGGCTTCACTCAAAATCAGCGCATTTTCGGTTAAGGTTTGGGCGGGTTCCCATTGTTTATTTTGTTCATAAAGACTGCCGAGATTTCCCAAGGCGTGGGCTTGCGCTCGTTTATCGTTGATGTGTTTGGCTTGGTCAATGGCGGTGAGTAATAGTTTTTCAATGACGGAACTGTTGATCTGGGAATTTAATTTCAGATTGGTTTGCTTGGTGAGCGAAAGTAATTGGATCAGGCTTTGGGCGAAATTAATCTGAGCATAAATAGCCGTGCGATTTAGGGGTAATGCGTCAATTTGATCCTGGAGTTGGGGTAAGGTTTCGAGTTGAGCGTTTAGGGGAGGAGATGGAGCATTTTTGGCTAAATTGGGTGCAGTTTTTGCCAACCATTCCTGATAGTCAATTGCCAAGCTCAATTGATTCAGTTGTGCCTGGATACGGGTAGAGGGGGAAGGGGTAGTCGTTGCCGCTTGTTGATAGGCGGCGAGAGCGGCTGTAACCTTTTCGTTGGCGCGATTTCGGTCAATCGGGATTTGCAGGCGATCGTAGGCGTCTTTGGCACGGGTATAGGCGGCGCGGGCGGTGTTACCTAAACCGAGGAAAGCTTCGCCAGTTTCTTGGCGAGATTGTAACTGTTGAGCAAGGGTTAAACTGAGGTCTAAGAGGTGTTTGGATTGGTCTAAATAGTCATAGTTTTCTGTATCTTTGGGTTGGGGGAATAAGTCGTCTAGAGATTCAACCTGTCCGACAATACGCAGCAGATTTCCCAGACTGCGTAATCCGATAGCTTTGAGTAGAGAATCGGGTTGGTTGGGTAAGGATGGATTAAGCTCAAGTAGAGTTCTCAGGGCTTGACGGTAACGTCCTATTTCTTGTAACGCAAGGCTTTGATAAATTTGACTTTGCGTGATCCCTGTTTGATGATTGAGTTGAGTATAAATTGCCGCTGATTCTTGCCAATTTTTCAGGGCGGCTTCTGGGTTACCAATGGTAAGATGTAGACGACCTTGAATTGTCAGGGTTTGGGCAAGCAGGTTTAAGTGTTGTGAGGAGTTATCGGGATGGGATTGTAATAAATTCAGACTTTTAGTGATAGCGGCTTCGGCATCTTGCCATTGTTGTAATTGTTGATAAGCTAAGGAAAGATTGGTCAATGCCATAGCTTGTTGCTGTACATCACCGATGGATTGGAAAGCAGTAGCGGCTTGTTGGAGGGACGTTATCGCCTGAGAAAATTGTCCATTTTCGTAGAGAGTTCGGCTTTGTTGTAAAAGTTGTGATGGATTCGTTTCAGTTTGGGGAAATTGGGCAAAAGCTGGGATAGAGATGAACGTGGGGAAGAGGGCGGCGCTTAATAGTAACGTTAAAAGGTGAGAGAACCCTTTCAAATAAAATTCTGAGAGCAACTTAAACCCCGTTGAAACAGGTTTAACATTGGGTTTCCGTAGGGGCGCACCGACGTGCGCCCTTTTCCCAGCGTGCGCCCTAGCCATGGTAATCTTGGTATCAAAAATAGTCATAACCTGTCACCCATTTAACTGGTTCGTAGTGCGATCGCGTCACCGAATATATCCTCGATTAGTCTATAGTCCCAGCGATCGCACAACAAGGGGCGGTTGAAACCGCAGCTACACAAACCAAACCCGCCTGCGCGGGTTTCCACAGGGGTTTCCACAGGTTAGTCCTTGTCAAGCGGACGAAAGTTTCGTTTGGTTCCGCGATTTCCTTTTCAACAGGGCTTAAATTGACTATCTCCACTCCCTTGAGCTCCTAGAAGTTTCCGCTTCAGATGATTGGCTACGAATCGTACAAGTGGGTAAAAGCGTCATCGTAGTCGGTTCAGCCGTCAGCACCACTGTTCCATCGGCACGTTTGACCCAACCTTGGGCTTCGATAATCCGGTTTTGGCTGACATGAGTCGCTGGGGTAGAACTCACACTATCGCCTTGATCAAGAGTCACCCAATCGGGTACAGCCACAGCATTACTGACAAGGGCTTCATTGGGATTGGGAGGTAATCCCCCAGATCCAGTGTTATAAAACCGATTGGCATTAACTTCACCAGGTTGACAGTTTTGGGCGACTTCCGGTGGCGCAGGTTGTGTGGGTAAAGCCACTAATCCACTATTGGGGTCAACTGCTAATTCAGTGGTTTCGATAGTCCCCTGTAATCCAAATTCTGAGCTCGCCGTAATATCGCTTTTGGGAGTCAGGTTGGGGCGTTCTCTTAAACCAATAATGCGTTGAGCCGTGATATTAATATTACCGCCATTCCCTTCATAGGCATTGGCAGTAATATCATTGTCTTCATAAGCCGGACCAATAATGAAGCCGTCAGTCGCATCAATGGTAATGTTACCACCATTTCCACCAGCATTAGCTCTACCTGCAGTTGCAGATACTTGACTCTCGTGGCGCATAAGTAACAAATCCAGGTTCTGAAGCCGAATATTGCCACCCTCACCTGAAAAAGCTTCAGTTACAATACCTCCATCGTTAAGAAAAATAGTCGGGGTTGTTATTTCAATGTCACCCGCATCCCCTTGCAAACTTGATGTAACGATGGCAGCATTCTGCATGATTGAAACTGAGTCATCAACATTAACCACAATCCTGCCGCCATTTCCTTGTCCTATGGTGCCGCTCAAAATACCAGAGTTATCGGCGATATACAGGGAGTCAGAGGCTAGGTTAATTTCGCCACCTTGACCGACAGCATTATCATTTACACTGCTATTGATCAAAGCGTTATTTATGAGCTGGATTTGATCATCAACTTGGACAATGATATCACCGGCGTTTCCTTGTCCATTAGTGCTAGTGTCTATGGAGGCGCTATCCCTTAAGGACAATGAACCAGTTTTGAGACGAATTTCACCCCCATTGCCGACAGCTTCAGGTAAAACATTACTGGAAATTCCGGCAAAGTTTTCCACATAAACGGCGTCATTAGTGTCTATAACAATGTTGCCAGCATCTCCTTGTCCCCACGTATTAACAAATATGGAAGCGGTATTCATGAGGGAAAGCGAGTCAGCCGCTATGGTAATCTCACCCCCCTTACCGACAGCTTCAGGGAAAAGACTACTTGATATTGTGCTGGTATTTGCCAAAGAGACAGTGCCATCGGCAAATATTGATATATTCCCTGCCTCTCCTCGGACAACCGTGTCAGTACCAATACTAGAATTATCTAAGGAGAGTGAATCAGCGGTGATGGTAATGTTTCCACCTTTGCCCGAGTCAACACTTCCTTCAATAGCGCCAAAATTGGAGAGCGAAATTTCACCCTGAGCCGTAATTGTTATATTTCCAGAATCTCCTTGCCCCAATGCTCTAGCGCTCACACCAGCCACATTGGTTAACGAAAGTGAGTCAGTTTCAATCGTAATGTTACCCCCCTTACCTGTCGCTGTAGAGTGGGATCTAGCGATAATGACACTATTATTCAAATCTATCCGATCATCAGTGATCACAAACACACTGCCAGCATCTCCTGTTCCCAAAGTGCTACTACTTATAGTAGCACCATCAGTTAAAGAGAGTGATCGTGCTTGAACATAGATATTACCTCCCTTTCCTGAACCCGTCGTTGTACTGCTGATCAAACTATTTGCTGTAGAAATAGAGGCGCGAGTTTTCAGGATAATATCACCAGCAGAAAAAGAACCAAAGGTTTCGATATTTCCTGTCGTGATTTCGTTTTGAGCCTCAAGGTGAATAGAACTTGTCGAACCCAAATGAGAGAAGGTACTCAGAGAACCTCCAGTCGTATCAATTCCTCCTTGGGTACTAATAATACTGATCCTGCCGCTATTACGGAACACACTAGACGCCTCGACTTCTCCTGTTGTAATCTGCTCAAGAGCCATCAATGTAATATCTCCGCCATTTCCCTCAATTGAATAAGAATTTAGTAATCCGGCGGTGGTGTCAATTTTTCCGTTGTTACTGGTAAAATTAATCTCACCACCATGAAAAAACTCAGAAACAGAAGAGATATCGGCGGTATAAATATTACCGTTAGCACTGAGTAAAATATTCCCAGCATTTCCCCTAGTTGAAGCAGAATCTAGCAAGCCGGCTGTGGTATCAATCCCACCGTTGTTACTGGTGAGACTAATCTCACCACTATTGGAAAAGCGAGAAAAAGACCGGATGGTTCCTGTCGTGATATTCTCTTGAGCAATGAACGTAACATCTCCGCCTTTGCCATCAGTGGAAGCAGAAACAATAAACCCAGCGCTCGTGTCAATGGCACCACTGTTACTGGTGAGACGAATTTGACCACTATTGGAGGAGAAGGAAGAAGCCAAAATATCGGCGGTATTAATCGTCCCATTAGCACTGAGTAAAATATCCCCCCCATTTCCCTCAGTTGAAGCAGAATCTAGCTCTCCAGCCGTTGTATCAATTCTCCCATTATTGCTAGTAATACTAATCTCACCACTATTGGAAAAGCGAGAAAAAGACTGGATAGTTCCTGTCGTGATATTCTCTTGAGCAATGAACGTAACATCTCCGCCTTTGCCATCAGTGGAAGCCGAAGCAATAAACCCAGCGCTCGTGTCAATGGCATCACTGTTACTGGTGAGACGAATTTGACCACTATTGGAAGAGAAGGAAGGAGCCAAAATATCGGCGGTATTAATCGTCCCATTAGCACTGAGCCAAATATTCCCCCCATTTCCCTCAATTGAAGAGGAGTCGAGCCATCCGGTTGTGGAATCAATTCTCCCATTAGTGCTAGTAAGACTAATCTCACCACTATTGGAGAAGCGAGAAGAAGAGTTGATGTTTCCTGTTTGAATGTGATCGTGAGCAACGAATGTAATATCGCCACCTGTTCCACCCGTTGAAGCAGAATCTAACTCCCCAGCCGTTGTATCAATTCTCCCATTAGTGCTAGTAAGATTAATCTGACCACTATGGGAAGAGACAGAAAAAGATTGAATATCTCCTGTCGTGATCCCCTCTTGAGCCATAAATGAAATATCGCCACCTGTTCCATCATTGGAAAAGGAAGCTATAGTTCCGGCGGTTGTATCAATCGCGCCATTATGGCTAATGAACCGAATCTGACCACTATTGGCAGAAAAAGAAACAGACCAAATGTTTCCTGTCGTAATAGTATCTTGAGCGATAAGAGTGATCTCCCCTCCATCTCCATCAGAACTAGCCTGTAATTCTCCAGCAGAAACAATACCGCCTCTTGAGTCAATAATGATATCGCCAGCTTTTTCTGGACTATTAGTCCCATCACTATTCGTATTAATACCAAACCCAAAAAAGCCTTTCCCTGTAATTTCTATCTGTCCACCGGGTAAAGCCGGATTCGGCTGATACTGATTCGTCAGCAAAACCACGCCATCGACAACACCAAACTCAAACACGATATCGCCAATAGTGATATCCGCACTTGTCGCCACATCACTTAAACTGGGTTGGTTAGGGTCAAAAAATAAATTAGGGTCTAAAAAAACACCAAAACCGGTTATCCCAGGCATACCGATTTTATCTGGATCAACCCCCGCCCGCACATCAAGCGTTGGTTTTTCACGTCCATCAATTTGGATATCAGTTCCATCGGACAGAGTTATCTTGTCCTGCAAATAATTCGTTTGATCTGTACCTGTAATTATGACTGTACCAATATCAACTTTCCCCCCTGCTAAAATATGCAGTGATGCACCGACATAAACATCAAAACTCACATCACCTCTAGCGCGAATAATTGGGTCATCGGGACTTGACCAACGTCCTAAACTACCATCAAGCTGTTCAATCCGAAAACTGCCGCCTGTGCTATAGTGAGCATCACCACCCACAGTATTCTCTGATCGCAAGACCAAATCTCCCTGAGCAAACAAGCCACTGTCGGGGTGATTCAGGGCAAAAATGTCCACATTTTGGTTCCCCTGTACCAGTAACTGACGCCTAGCCGCCGCGATAAACGGACTCGTTACCGTATCGCGCACCTTCACCGTATCCGTGGCGAATAAGCTTAAATCACCCCCCGCCAATAACTGACCCTGTAAATTCAGCGTCCCGGCTTGCATTGTGAAATCTTGTCCCACCGCCAAATTTCCTCGATTGATAATCGTTGATTGGGGAGAGGTTGACCCATACTGTAATCCCGGTGTCACATTAATCGTTAACAGTGGTGGTGCTTGGGGATTTGTCGCACTAAACTGAGTCCCATTTTCCCAGACTAAACTCTCTGCAGTGGACGCCACAAACGCCCCCCGGATATCGAGGGATGCATGAGGACCAAAAACAATCCCATTGGGATTAAGTAAAAACAAATTGGCATTTCCATTAACGCCCAGTGTTCCCAAAATATCTGAGATATCCGTTCCCGTTACCCGACTGAAAATCGTTTCAATTCCCGTAGGATTGGTGAAATAAACCTGCTGTCCTTCGCTGACATTAAAGTATTGAAAACTGTGGAAGAGATTCGCGCCGCGAACCGCGCCGCCTTCAATTAAATCCACAATCTGTTGATTAATCCTAGCGTTAGGAGTAACGATGGAAGATTCATCCCCCAGAGTGCCATCGGGTGTAATCTGGGCATGGGTGCTATTTCCCGCCAAGAGGACAAAACCCGCTAGTGCGAAAGAACTGCCTAGCTGTAACGTCCAACACCTCAGGCTTGTGCATAAACTTTTTCTAAACATGGCATTTCCCACCCGGCTGCTGCGCGATCGCCTGTTAATTGACAAACGTCTTATTTTTTTGTAAATTTACCTGAGCATCATATTACACCTTAATGTCGTGTTGAGGAACGAGCCATTCAATACATTAAGTAAAAAAATGTTATTTAATGTTATTTAATGTCAACAAAATTAACGGGATAAGAAGGCGATTGGACACAGGGAACACAGGTTGTCGGAGCAGGGATGCGATCGCGCCCGTTTGCCCCGGCATTTTGTGATTTCCTACTGACTAGTTTAACCTCGATCTCCAGTCGGTGTAATCGAAATCAATACCCCTATGGCAAACGGGTAGCCTTCGAGACTAAACTCTTGCATAAAATTCCTAATCTCACCAGATAAGTTAATAAAGAAAACTCTTTCCTTTACCTGAGATGGTCAATCACCAAACCCATGAACTTCACCAGCAACTGCGCCAGTTAATCGCCCAGGCTTGCTCTCACCCACCCGATACGCCTGAACGCCAGCGAGACTTGACTAAGCTGATTCGAGCGATTATAAAATCGGGCAAACTTTGGAAAGACAATGACCCTAACTATGGAGATGCCTTACAAAAAACTTGGATCTACTTATGCAAAAATATTGACAAGTATGATCCGGAACGTGCTAGTGTTATTACCTGGCTCAATGAATATCTCAAGAAACGATTACTCGATTTCAAACTCCAACGATCCCAGACTCAGAAACGGAAAATTACCGGCCATTCTAACTTGGGGCAAGACCCCGAACTATCCAGTAGCAATCCGATAGAAAACATCCCCGCTTCACCCGATATTCCACCAATTCTTGAAGAAACTAGAGAGTGGGCGCAAGCCGATTCTGATGGAGAGTTGCGTCGCATTCACATCAAGGGTCATCCGGAAATCACTTGCCAAGTGTTAATTTTACGACGTTTCCCCCCAGAAACGCCTTGGAATACTTTGGCACAAGAATTTGGTGTTTCTGTGTCAACATTAAATGCTTTTTATCGCCGCAAATGTATGCCGCGCTTGCGTAAATTTGGCGAGTCGCAGGGATATTTGTAGAAGCGGAAGGGAAGCAGCCAGAATGATAATTGCTCAGATGATTTGACCATTGATATCCGTTTGCCGATAGTCATAGCACTTAATTTATGGGTGAACTCCGATTGACTGATCTGAGCCAAGCCTGACTTGAGTATAAATTGTTACATCATTTTACATTATCGCCGCCAGTTCAACAGTTTGACAAGTTAACCCGTTTACATTATTACCATTCTACATTATAGCCATGACTTATACCCAGCCAAACATCGAAGAATTTTCCCTACCTTTGCCGATTACTCAGGTAGCCAAAAAGACAGCGCAACAGTTTGCCAGACAACAACAAACCCCCCAAAAGCAGGAACAAGTTTATCTCAATACCCTAGCCGTTTGTGCAGTCAATGATTACTTGCAAATGATGGGAATAGCTACAGACTTGACAGCGGGAGATAGCTGGAATCCCGTGATGCGCTTCTGTGTAGATGTCGCCGATTTAGACGTAACTGGAAAAGGACGCTTAGAATGTCGTCCCCTGAAAAAAGACCAGCAAATCTGTTCGATTCCGCCTGAAGTATCAGCAAAACGCATTGGCTATATCCTGGTGCAAATTGATGAATCCGTCGGAGAAGCTACATTGTTAGGCTTTACTCAAACTGTAGCCAATGAAGTCCATATCCACCAATTACAACCCATCGAAGATGTACTCACTCATCTGAGTCAAATTCAACAGCCTGAACCCATCAAACTCTCAGTCACATTAAGCCAATGGTTTGAAAATCTCTTTGAGGCGGGTTGGCAATCTCTGGATAGCCTGTTCGGTACAGAATCAGGCAATTTAGCCTGGGGATTCAGAAAGAATTCCGAGTTGACACAAGCATCGGTTAAGGGTGTCAAGCTAATCGATTTAGGCATGGAATTGGAATCTCAACCCTTGACGATGCTAGTGGGCTTAATCCAGGAAGCTGATGACAAGGTGGGTATCCGTATCCAGCTACACCCAGCGGCTGGGGAAACCTACTTACCCGCCAATCTCCAGTTGATTTTACACGCCCAATCCGGGAACATTATACAGGAGGTGCGATCGCGTACTCAAGATAACTACATTCAACTAAAACGCTTTAAAGTTCCTTATGGGAAAGGTTTCAGTATCCAAGTGGTGTTGGATGGTGTGAGCGTGATAGAAGAGTTTAGCGTTTGAGTAAACAGATAAAGCTGAGATAGAGAGGTTAATTGCAGAGTCAGGCTCTAAACCTACAATTTCTCCGTTGTTACCTAGAGGGGCGGGTTTAGTTCAGTTATCGGTTTTGTCAAAAACGTTATCGGTAAAACCCGCCCCTACAACCCTTCTGCCTTAATTATTTCTGAGGGAAATGAGTAAGCTAGTTGTCTTAAATCTAGGACATGGTAACTTAAACGATGGTTTTCCTGTTGTTATCGCTCAACTACGGGAAACTGATAATCCTCACCCGATACAATTGACGGGAAGCTTACCGCCAGCACCCGCAATTCTCGAACTTTACCGCCGTTGGCAATTACTATACGAGTTACTCTATGAATCCTTAGCGCAAGAAAATCCGGAACTCTATCAGAATCGAATGTGGCGTCACTCCTCAGTCATTGATGAAGACTTTGAAATTGATGATGGTGATGTTACCCAAGTTTCCGATGCCGATTTCAATAATGTCTGTCAGGAATTACAAAACCACATTAACACCTGGTTTAACGCGGATGAATTTAGAACCATCGACCAGAAATTACGACTTTATTTAGCTCACACCGATGAAATTCGTGTAATTATTGAAACGGAAGATAACCAACTGAGAAAAATTCCCTGGCATCTCTGGAGTTTTTTTCAGGATTATCCTCACGCCGAAATTGCTGTTAGTGCCATAAACTATGAAAAAAGCCAAACGCCTGATAAGTTGTCTGCTAAACGAGTTAATATTTTAGCCATTCTCGGCAATAGCACGGGTATTGATGTTGAAGCGGATCGACAGTTGCTCAAAGAATTGCCAGATGCCGAAATTTCATTTTTAGTTGAACCTAGCCGCCGAGAATTAAATGCCCAACTGTGGCATGAACGCGGCTGGGATATCTTGTTTTTTGCTGGACATAGTTCTAGCCAAGCTGATGGTGAAATTGGTCAATTATTTATCAACCAAAACGATAGTTTAACGATATCTCAGCTTAAACATGGTTTGAGTAAATCTATTGTTCGGGGTTTAAAAATCGCGATTTTTAACTCTTGTGATGGCTTGGGATTAGCACGAGAACTCGCTTCTTTACACATCCCGCAAATGATTGTCATGCGTGAACCTGTACCAGATCAAGTGGCACAGGACTTTTTAAAAGAGTTTCTGACGGCTTTTTCGAGAGGAGAATCCTTTTATTTAGCAGTACGTGAAGCCAGGGAAAAATTGCAGGGATTAGAGAATGATTTCCCCGGTGCGAGTTGGTTACCTTTGATTTGCCAAAATCCGGCGGCGATTCCTCCCAGTTGGCAGGATTGGCTGGATAATCGCAGCAGAAAAGAGGACAAGAAAACCCGGAAACGAAGAAATCAGGGAAGCATTAAACCTGCGTTTATGACAAGTGTCGTGGTAACAGGATTGGTTATCGTCACCCGGTATCTTGGACTACTACAACCTTGGGAGTTAAAAGCCTATGATTATGTTATGCGATCGCGCCCCGATGAAGCACCCGATTCCCGTCTCTTGGTGGTGACGATTACAGACAAGGATTTGCAGTTACCGGAACAGGAAAATAGACGCGGTTCACTTTCTGATGAAGTGTTCTATAAACTGGTGCAGAAACTGGAAGCTTATCAACCCAGAGTTATTGGCTTGGATATTTTTCGTGATCCCCCCGATTATCAACCAAAACTGGCTCAATTAAAGGCTTATTTGCGTGAAGATGACCGTTTTTTTGCCATCTGTCATATCGGCATACCGGGGGATGACTATTCAAGTATTTCACCTCCACCAGGTATACCCAGAGAACGACTAGGATTTAGCAATGTTCTGCCGGATTCCGATGGTATTGTGCGTCGCCATCTTTTATCAATGGGGGTTCCGGCGACGTCTCCCTGTACAACACCCTACGCCCTTAGCTTTCAATTAGCGACTCATTATCTTAAGGCTGAAGGCATTACCCCTAAGTTGACTCAACCGGAAATCTGGGTGCGTAGAAGAAAAAAAGCGCTTACTACAAACTATCGCGTAAAAGCACCAATGGGAGGGTATAAAAAAGCCGATACCTGGGGAAATCAAATCTTACTGAATTACCGTTCCTATCGTGCTGTTGACAAAATTGCCCCTATCGTTAGCCTAACCGATGTTCTCCAGGATAAGGTTCAACCCGAACTGGTGAAAAATCGGATTATTTTGATTGGGGCGCACCACTCCCAATCCAATGACTATTTTCTCACTCCTTATAGTCAAGATAATTCCCCGGCTCAACAAATTCCAGGGGTGATTCTCCACGCCCAAATGGTGAGTCAAATCCTCAGTGCGGTTTTAGATGGACGACCATTGTTAACCATCCTACCGCCTTGGGGAGATATCTTATGGATTTGGGGTTGGTCCGGTGTGGCGGGTATACTGGCTTGGCGGTTAAACTCACCCATCCATTTCGCGATCGCCAGCGCCATGGCTTTGGTTATTCTATATGGAGGATGTTATTACCTGTTTACCCAAGGCATTTGGATACCCCTGGTTCCCTCAGCCTTGGCGATAGTGGGTACAAGTGGCGGCGCGATCGTTTATTCTAGGATAAAAGGGTAGAAGAGTAGAATAATAGTCAATTTTTAAGACAATGCTGACCCAACAAAAATTATTTAATAGACTACTACTACATCCCGGCTTCAAATACCTACCAGTTAACATAAACCAAAAAGCCTCCCGCCTTCTGCCTCCTGCCTTCTGCCTTCTTGCACTAGCTTGGGCAATGAGTTTGGCGATGATTAGCTTAACGCCAGTACAAGCACAGTCAATCCCAGGAGAAGGTTATGCACAACAACCCCCGCCAAATCCTGGGGATGATGCACCAGAGGGAACTGTTCCAGCCGGAAGTCGTGGTCCTTGTCCGGATATCCAGCAACCTCTGACGCCTTTGGTTTTAGTTACTCAAGAGTCGGCGGATTCAGACCAACAATTGCGCTGGGGATTTACGACTCAAGACTATCCTACGTTTTGGTTTTATGTGCCTTATGCGCCAGAGTCTATTCGTTCGGCTAAGTTTTCTCTGCAAACTCGACGGGGTGAGAGAGTCTATGAAATGCCGTTATCCCTGACTGGAATACCGGGAGTTACTATAGTAACGTATCAGGGAAATAGAGAAGATAACAATTACGTTGTTAATCTTCTCTATCGTTAAAATTTCCTGATTGGTTAAATGAGTGAATCCGTATTTTAGCCTTTAGTTGGCTCGCGGATTTCTGGGTGATTCATAGTAAACGGGAGATCCTTGATCCGCAACAAAATGACAAGCCCAGTAAGAACGAATAAAGCTCTTCCAAATCGGCTCATTTGAGCAGCGATAATAATCGCCTAACATCGGCTTAATTGCCTCGGTTGCCGTTTTCAAGTGATAGTGGGGCATATTCAAGAAAATATGATGCGCCACATGAGTCCCGATATTATGATGAATGGGATTGATAAAGCCGTAATCCCGATCAATCGTTGATAATGCTCCTTTAAGGAAATACCAATCGTTTCCTCGATACCAGGGAAGATCTGGTTCGGTATGATGCAGGAACGTGACCAAATCTAGCCACATTACAAACACGATATAAGGAACCAGGTAATACTTCACCAGAAATAGCCAACCGAACTGAAAAGTCAGTCCACCTAAAAAGGTAACCATTAATATCCAGAGGGTAGAACTGGTGACAATATCCCATTTTTCTGAGGGACGGAATAACGGACTGCTGGGCAAAAAGTGGGAACCTTTGCGATCAGACGATCGCTTAAATAGATAGAGGGGATAAGCTAGCAATGGTAAATTAAAGCGGAATAGCTTTTCATACCATGGCATCCGCTCATACTTACTCTGAGATACCGGATACCAGCTTTCATCGGTTTCCAGGCTACCCGTATTAGCATGATGGGTTCTGTGACTGATGCGCCACCCGTGGAAGGGCACCAGAATGGGAGTGTGAGACAGATGTCCAATCAGGTTATTCAGCCATTTAATCTTAGAGAAAGAGCCATGACCGCAGTCATGACCAACCACAAACAACGCCCAAAACATGGTTCCTTGGAGTAACCAGAAGATTGGGAAAAAGAACCAGGAATCTAGCTTATAGGCGATGGCATAAAATCCAGCGATGATGCCAATGTCTAGAAAGAAATAACTGAGAGACTTCCAGACAGAGGGTTCAAAACAATAGGCAGGAATTGCCGTTTTCAAGTCTTGAAGAGTAAAGGGTAACTCTTCTTTCCGAATGGATGGGGCTGTAATTGTTGTCGGCTTGAGAACTGTGTTTGATTGCACTAAACTTCTAATTTAATTGAAAAACCTACATTTAATCATCTACCTGCCACACATAGTATGCCAGGTAAACCGGGTAAATATAGGTTTGAATTACACAAGCTTGATTGTAACCTTTTATGACCTTAGTTGTTCAAATAAATCTGAAATTAGTGGATCAGTTGTTTGTCAGTCAATAACTACGCGATCGCGCAAGCGGCTCATCCCATTAGCACCAAAATAGCATTTATGCCAGATGTTGCCTTTGATCCCCATAGCAATATCTTATAGTATCAGTCAGTGCAAAACATAGTTGACACAATACTATAAATATGCATTCAGTAGTCAATCAGACGTAGCTCTAACACTATAACTAGATGTGTTGGTTTAAGCAACCTCAACCCAACCTACAATAATAAAAGTGCGATCGCGTTCATCTTCATATCGATCTCGATGCTAGCTTGACCCGTACAGAACGATTCAGGTACAAGATAAGCCTATTTCTGAGACAATCATTGAGGAACGCCGCTAGATGGCTACCTCTATATGACATCTGGCGAGTGAGATTGCTAGAATTAGAGTCCTACTTATAGGGTATAATTGTTATTAAAAGAATTTCCTCTAATGCTAACGTTCTACTATAATCCAATTTCTGTTAATGCTCGCCGAGTTTGGGTGACATTACTGGAAAAACAAATTCCCTTTGAGCCAATTTTGGTGAATCTAGATGGAGATCACCTGAGTGAGGATTTTACCGCCATTAACCCGCTTCAGCGAATTCCTGTCGTCATCGATAACGGATTTCGGATCGTTGAGTCGTTAGCCATTTTGGACTATTTAGAGGCAAAGTATCCAACGCCATCATTGATGCCTAATGAAATTGACGCGATCGCAACGGTTCGGATGGTAGAAATGATAGCCGTCAATGACCTTCAGCCGCTGATGATTCCGTTAACGAAACAATTAGTTGGACTGGAAGTCAATTCTGATAAAATTGACAATGCTCGGCAACGCATAACGACGATTATCCAATTTTATGAAAATCTTTTAGCGGAACAGTCTTACTTTGTGAATAATCAAATCACCCTAGCGGATATCGTAGCTGGAACACTCATTCCCTCCTTACCTCAATTGGGTTTATCTCTAGACAATTACCCATCCCTAAAAACATGGTCACAGCAGCTTGAGCAGAGAGAAAGTTGGCAACAGACATCTGTGAAACCTGAAATGATTGAAGCCGCTCTCCCCAATATGCGAGCAATTTTAGAGAAGCGATAATTCAATGTATCTAGCAATTATTGCTATCGCTATTAACATCTGTCTTAGTGAAAAGACGTAATATAGCACTACGGGGATACATTAGGACATCAGTTGCTCCTAAGAGGGAACAGGGAACAGAGAACAGGGAACAGGGAACAGTAAAGAATGTCCTAACCTGCCAAAGTCGCTGCTATAAGTCCATTGTAGGGGCGGGTTTAGCCACTCAGGTAAGCTTATTACCGATAACTATTCAACAAAACCCGCCCTTATTCTGTCGGGACGATCTGAATAAGCTGTTATGCATTTAAATTGGGTATTAGTAGCGAGTAAGATGTGAATAAAAAAGGTGGATTGGATATGAGACAATCATAGAGATAAGGCTTCCCGTTCTACAAGCTAGAATAAACAATAAAACTGCCTCTCCTGAAAAACGCCATGACTTACACCCCCTCTAAACTTATAACATTCGATCAATTTATAGCAGAATACGGAGATAATCCCAGGTACGAACTTATTGATGGAGAACTACGAGACATGGAACCAACAGGTTCTCATGAAGAAGTTGCTTGGACTATTGCGGGTAGAATCTATGCCGAAATTATTGGTAATCAGTTAAACTGGCTAATTCCCAAAAGTTGTTTAATTAAACCACTCGCGGCTGAAGCGACAGCACTACGCCCTGATGTCATTGTTTTAGACAAAGCCGAACTCAGCAACGAACCGCTTTGGCAAAAAGAGCCAATTATTTGTAATGGCAAAACCATCAAACTTGTTGCCGAAGTTGTTAGCACCAACTGGCAAGATGACTATGCCAGAAAAGTCGAAGAGTATGCGGTTCTAGGCATTCCCGAATTCTGGATTGTAGACTTTCGCGGCTTAGGCGGTTGGCAATTCATTGGCAACCCTAAACAACCCACTTTTACAGTATGCCAACTCATGAGGGGGGCGTATCAGCAGCAAAAATATCGCTTGGGAGATACAATTACATCTTACCTCCTGCCAAACTTACAACTCAAACTCGACGATGTGATGCCCAATTAATTATTTATGGTAATCAGTATAATCACCTATCCCTGTAGGTTGGGTTTCGACTTCGCTCAACCCCACATCTCTAGTCATATAGCACTACGCACTAAGGTTAGGACAAATGAAGAAAAATTCAAATCGCTCAATTCCTTGTAAGGTAAGCTTTTGTCTTCACTATTGCAAGAAAGCCTATTGCCTATTCCCTGGCGCGTAGCGCTATAACTATCCCAAAAACAGCTTATACGCCGGATTCTGGTTTTCATCCCAATAGCGATAACCCAAGGTATCCAGAAACCCTTGCCATTCCTCCATCTCGTGCGGCGGAACCTGCATTCCCACGACAATACGCCCATAATCTGCCCCATTATTCCGGTAGTGAAATAGGCTAATATTCCAATTAGGACTCATAGAACCGACAAACTTCATTAAAGCACCCGGACGTTCAGGAAACTCAAAGCGGTAAAGTAATTCATTATCCGCTAAGGGAGAATGTCCGCCTACCATGTGCCGTAGGTGCATTTTTGTCAGTTCATCATCGGTTAAATCTACGGTTTTGAATCCACACCCTTCAAAGGCTTCTATCATCTTAGCGGCGTCGCTGCGGTTGGCAATTTGAACGCCGACAAAAATATGTGCCTCATTTTCAGCAGAAATGCGATAATTAAACTCAGTTAGATTTCGTTTACCCAAGCATTCACAAAACTGACGCAAACTACCCGGTTTTTCGGGAATTGTCACAGCAAAAATAGCTTCGCGACGTTCGCCAAATTCTGCCCGTTCTGCCACAAAGCGAAGACGGTCAAAGTTCATATTAGCACCGCAGGCAACAGCAACTAAGGTTTGTCCCTGAATTTGCTCACGTTCAACATAAGTTTTAGCGGCTGCGATCGCTAATGCCCCAGCAGGTTCTAAAATAGAGCGTGTATCCTCGAAGACATCTTTAATTGCAGCGCAGGTGGCATCGGTATCCACCAGAATAATCTCATCCACATATTCCTGACACAGGCGAAAGGTTTCTTCCCCCACTTCTCGCACCGCTACCCCATCAGCAAATAAGCCCACTTGAGGCAATCGCACCCGTTTCCCAGCTTTCAGAGATTGATACATAGCATCCGCATCTACAGGTTCAACGCCAATTATTTTAATTTGGGGATACAACCGTTTCACATACGCCCCAATCCCAGAAATTAATCCACCGCCACCAATGGCGACAAAAATAGCATGGATAGGTTGCTGATATTGGCGGAGAATTTCCATGCCAATCGTACCTTGTCCGGCAATCACATCCGGATCATCAAAGGGATGAATAAAGGTTAACCCTTTTTCGGCTTCCAGTTTCCGGGCAAAGGCGTAGGCTTCATCGTAGGTTTCTCCCTGCAAAACCACCTCTCCCCCACGGGATTTAACCGCATTGACTTTAACTTGGGGTGTGGTTACGGGCATCACAATAATCGCTTGGGTGCCTAGCTGACGGGCAGCTAGGGCGACGCCTTGGGCATGATTTCCGGCAGATGCTGCAATCACGCCCTGTGCCAGCATATCGGGGGGGAGTTGTACCATTTTGTTATACGCCCCGCGCAGTTTGAAGGAAAAGACGGATTGCATATCCTCCCGTTTGAGTAGGAGTTGGTTATTCAGGCGTGCGGATAGATTGGGGGCGTATTCTAGAGGGGTTTCTTGGGCAACATCGTAGACGCGGGCGGTGAGGATTTGTACTAGGTAGTCACAAAGCATAGGTAAACAGGGTGGCAGATGCGGGGTGTAACGAAAATTTTACTTTATTGGCGTCGCTGGTTGTGGCGGTGAGGTGCGATCAGTACTGCTAACCGAAAGCTCACTGTGCTAGCTTAAAAGGGCATCCTCATCTAAATTACTCTATAGTAATCGTTCTCTAAACCGTTTTTTACCTCGTTATGGCTGAAACATACTACTTTGTGAAAGATTTAATTAATGACCTAGAGAGGGGGAGAATTAGAATTCCTTCTTTTCAAAGAGGTTTTGTTTGGAATCCAGAACAAGTTTCTTATTTTATAGACAGTATATACAAAGGTTTCCCGTTTGGATCTATCTTGCTCTGGAGAACCAGAAACCCATTACGAACAGAAAGAAACCTGGGTCCATATAAACTGCCCAATAACGATCCACAATATCCGATCGACTATGTTCTTGATGGTCAGCAAAGAATAACTTCTATTTTTGGTATTTTTCAGAATACGCTTCCTGCCGAAGAAAATCAAGAGACGAATTGGACTAACTTGTTTTTTGAACTTAATAGTGAAGAGTCTGTACCATTTAAGTACCTGGACGACCCAGAAAACTATGATAGCAATCAATTTTTTCCATTAAAATATGTTTTTGACTCGCCTAGATATAGGCAAATTACAAGAGGGTTAGATGAAGAGCTAGCAAAAAAAAATAGATGAGTTAGTAGATAGATTTACAAAAGCAACAATACCTTTAGAACGTTTTGAAACAGAAGAAAGGAAATATGTTGCAACTGTATTTGAAAGAATAAATCGACAAAAAGTAGATTTAGACACATTTGATTTATTGTCAGTGTGGAACTGGAGTGAAGACTTCGATTTACAAGATAAATTTAGAGAAATATCTGATGAATTAGAGCGATTTGGATTCAAAAAAATAGGTTCTGAATTGCTTTTAAAATGTTGCTCTGCTGTTATAATAAATAGCTCTAAGCCAGAAGCTTTTATAGATCTGCCAGGTAGTGAAGTAAGAGAAAAATTTAATGAAATTAAGACAGGAATATTTGGAGCAATAGACTTTTTAAAAGCCGAATTAAATGTATTTTCATTAAAACTTTTACCGATGGAAAATATATTGGTTGTTCTTACATCATTCTTTGCTTCTTCACAAAAACAACCTCCTCCAGTACCTCAAGAACAATGTCAAACTTTAAAGAAGTGGTTCTGGCGTTCGTGCTTCTCTCAAAGATATGCTAGAGGAGGCTCTAAAAGTACTGATATAGATATTGATGCAGTATATAAACTAAAAATAAATGAGTCTAACATATTAGGAGATATTAACCTTTCCCTAGACAATAATTACTTTATAAAAAATAATTTTAATATGGGTGCTATTGCAACTAAAACCTTTATTTTATTATTGGCACAAGGAAAACCAAAGAGTTTTATTCAGGGTATTAACATAAACCTAGGAGATGTTCTGTCTCAAGGGAATCGCAAAGAATTTCATCATATTTTTCCTAAAGCGTATCTAGAGAGATTGGGTGGAAAATCTAAAGATAAAATCAATAGCCTTGCTAATTTATCAATTTTACAAAGAACTGAAAATAAAAAAATAAGCGACAAGTCGCCAAGTGAATATCGCTCTGAGATGCCTGAAGATAACCAAGAAGTGGAGGAAATATTGGCAACCCATTTCTGTCCCATTGAAATGTTCAAAGATGATTATGATATATTTCTCAACTCAAGAGCTGAATTGCTTCTGACAAAAGCCAAAGAGCTATCACAGTGCGATCGCACATCAGAGGAAAATTGTTAGAGTTTATAATTCTCCTACTATTGCCAAAATTTGGTTATACAGAACTGGAGACACTCTAAACTGGTATGTAGCAATGAGTTCATCCATTAAAGGTTGAACCGCAGGAATAAACGATCGCTGTTTGGCTTCCACCAATACTCCTAGTAAGCCAGTAATCCTGATACCTAGACGGTTCGCTGCTGTTCTACCACGACGCTCATCAATGAGTAACAAGTCAGCATTGATTTCCAGTGCTAAAGCGATCGCTTCGGATTCGCCTGGATCGAGTTGCACTGTATGAAAGCAATTGCTCAACCATTGCGCGATCGCTCTTTTGATCAGCTATCGTAAAAACTGAGCCATTTGATAAGCCATAACTGCTGCATCAGCCGTCACGATTGTCAAGTTGTGCTGTAAAGCTTGACAGATCAGTAATCGGTCAAATGGATCGCGGTGTAGTGAGGGTAAGTTGATTAACTGAACCACACTTGCCTCATCAACAGCAAGGCTATCAATCTGGTGTCGTTCGCGTTGCTTGGGCAAATAAATTTCAGGAGACTCTGGGAGTAAGAGTTTGCCGAGTTGATACTTGATGATACACTCCCATAACGAGACAACACTCAGATAAACATCATTGTCAGGATTTTGAATGGTATCACGAAAGGTTGCTGATAGCTGATGACTACCGCTGATGAACCAGAGGAAAATGTGAGTATCTAACAATAATTTCATTTGTTGAACAATTAGCCTTCAAAATCACGAATAATCTCATCAGGCAATGGATCGTTAAATTCTGGGGGGACTGTAAACTCTCCTGCACAAAGGGCAAATGGACGGAGTTGTTTTTGCTTGTCAGGAAATATGGTCGGACTTTTACGAGATTTAGTAAACAGTAAAAAATCTAAAACTTCCTCAACTAAAAAATCTGGAGCTTGAGCAATTTCCTGAATAAGTTGTTCTCTTGCAGACATTTTCACAATTCTCCGGGTTGGGGCAGTTTATTAACCACCTAATTAGGCGATCAATATTATTTTATCCCACATTCCACATCTCTAAGTTTGTCAAGACGGAAGTATCACTAATAACTATCACAGCCGATCCAATTTCCGCAGGTTTTTTAGATCTAGCTCGAAGTCTTCAATATCGTAGTTATAGAGGGGTATTTGGCGCTGTTTGAGCAATTTCCGGAAGGCACCATCTGACTATTTGAGCTAAGTGACTGGCGTGACCAATCGTTAGCCGACCCGCTTGAAATAGCAGTAGTGCAATTTCTTGTTTAAATTGTTTGTAGTAAGCGCTTTAGCGCTTCTTCTGGCTCTAAAGTGCCTACTACGAACTCAGCTTAAGTCAGCGCCATCCGACTTAAGGGTTTGTCATCGTTTGTAATGGGTGATACGAGCGCTGATGGCGAAGACAGCGCAACTACGAACGTAAGCTATGTCAGTGACATGCAATTGAGGGTAATGTCGGCTGCACTTCAAGGATTGCTTGCTGTCTGGTTCGCGATCGCGCTATGGAGTTGAGGCTTGGCTTGGCTGGAGCAAACTTGAGCGCTCAAGTAATGAAACCAGGCTTTCATTCATTCCTGAACAATCACAGCTTTTAGAAATGACAACGGCTCCGGGAACATCGTTTATATCTACCCAAAACTCAGCATGAGCATCGGGAATTCCCACAGCCTCTTGATTCCGATATTCAACTAGATAGCCTTGCTTACCATCAAAAGTATAGGGTGATATTTTTTCATGTTCTCTACTCTTTTGTTCCACCAATTGACGTAATTCTAGATTGTTTGGGTTTTCAACAGTGCGAACTAAGGTGTAAGCATATCCACGTCCCAATGCTTTTCTACCTCTAGCTATGCAAGATAATAATTCATACGTGCCTGGATCGACAATTTTGACGTTGCCGTTGTTAAGGCGCATTGCTCTGAAATTGGAGGGGATGGTGAGTTCTATGCCAAACTTATCGAGTTCTAAGTTTCTGGTTGTCTCTGCTGCTGGAATTGAACCCGGATCATCACAATATTGGTCAGGCTGGGCAATCCCTGGCTCCACTCCAGCCAGAAAAGAGAGTGATGCTCCAGCAAAGGCAACTATTAATTGAGTGTTCAATAGTCGGTTCATAATTATTTGTCCCAATTCAACAGGTATAATTTTGCGAATCGCCTTCAGACATTACTCAAAACCAGGTTATCTCGATGCACGACGGTTTCGGCTCCACCGTAGCCCAAAATTTCCGGAATGTCGGCTGATTTATGTCCCCGAATTTTCTGTAATTCTAGACTGCTGTAGTTAACCAATCCTCTAGCCATTTCTAAGCCATGACTATCACAGAGTTGTACCGCATCCGAGGCGTGAAAATTACCCTCAATCGCAGTAATTCCGGCTGATAATAAAGACTTACCCCCTTGACAAATTGCCTTCACTGCACCCTCATCTAAATACAGCTTACCCGCCGGAACTAAACTATTAGCAATCCAACGCTTACGGGCATTTTCGGTTCGGGGTTGGGGGGAAAATTGGGTTCCTAATGGTTCTCCCTGTAAGATTTTTTCGATCGCTTCGGGATGTCGTCCTTGAGTAATCACAGTTCTGACTCCCGCACTCGTGGCAATTCTGGCGGCGGTAATTTTGGTTACCATTCCCCCTGTTCCCCACTGAGAACCTGCGTTCCCAGTTTGTATCTGAAGTTCGGCTAATTCTTCCATGCTGTTGACCAGGGTAATGGGTTCAGCATCAGGGACTTGACGCGGATCAGCCGAATAGAGTCGATCAACATCAGTTAATAAGAATAACCAATCCGCTTCGATTAAACTCGCCACCATTGCAGAAAGGGTATCGTTATCGCCAAATTTGAGTTCCTCGACAGCAACGGTATCATTTTCATTCACTACGGGAATGACACCAAGCTGCAACAGTTCTCGAAATGTCGCGTAAGCATTAACATAGCAACTGCGCTGTACTAAGTCTTGGCGGCTTAACAAAATTTGCGCGATCGCTTGCTCAAGACTGGAAAATAAATCATCATAGACTCGCATTAACCGTCCCTGACCTACAGCCGCGACAGCTTGCTTGAGGGCGAGGGTTTGAGGACGAGTCTTTAATCCCAATCGTCCACACCCAACTCCCACCGCGCCAGAGGTGACTAAGACTACACCATAGCCAGAAGAACGTAACCTAGTTAGCGTTTCTACTAGCATTGCAATCGTTGACAGCGCTAATTGACCCGTTTCTGGATGCGTCAGGCTGGATGTACCCACTTTGACAACAATTGTTTCGGTCATTGGTCATTTGTCATTTGTCATTGGTCATTGGTCATTGGTCATTGGTCATTTGTCATTTGTCATTTGTCATTTGTCAAGTCGGGGCGGGTTTAGTTACATCTAGGTTTCACCGAAAAGATAGTAGTGAAACCCGCCCCTACACAATCTCCCCCATCTCCTGATAACTGCTCACTGATAACTGCTCACTGATAACTCGCCCTCTCAACACAATAGAGCGCTACGTCCTCAACTAAGGGATATAGCGCTCGCTATGTTATAACAGGTGTTCTTATTATGGTTAGGGTCTTTATAATGGCTGACCCCATTTGAACTATTATCAGGATCTCATGATTTTTGGGTTGCCTGCATTTTTATAATCTTTTCTTTATATTTCTGTTTGTCTTGATTTATCATTTTTTGTAAAGTTATGTTGCTTGCTGGGCAGTGATACGCCAAGAATTTGAGTGACCCATACTTCAAAGTCGCGAATCGGGGAAGAGTAGGCAGTTTGAGAGGGATCTATCATCGGTTCGACGAGAATGGTAAACATTCCCAATCGGTTACCTGCCAAGACATCTGTAAACAAGCGATCGCCTACCATAGCGATTTGTTCGACTGGCAAATTCATGGCGGCGGCGGCTTGTTTTAATTTGCGTCGGGATGGTTTAACCGCACCGTGGAGATAAGGCAGATTCAGGGAGTTAGCAATCCCACCAATGCGCGTCTCACTCAGATTATTACTCACTAGCCACAGAGACGCTACTGATCGAATATCTTCAACCCACGCCCTGAGTTCGTCTGAGGCTTGGGAGGCTTTCAGAGGAACCAAGGTTTCGTCTACATCCAGCACTAATCCTTTAAGCTTATAGTGTTGCAGGATATCTCGGGTTAACCCCACAATTGGAGCCTCCAGAACTAAGTCAGGTTCCAAGTTTGATACCCAAGCCATCTTTTCTAAGTTTGATACCCAAGACATAAGCCGCGATTTGTCCTCAGCCAGTAATTTCATTCCCACCTACTCAACATTCCCACCTACTCAATGGTTGTCGCAGTGTTCCTGCTTCATATAGCGTAGCAGTCTTCGAGATCGCAAGGGTGAAACGGGAGGGGACTTGAGCCGATCAGTTTAGTCTCACTCTTGACAATCCCCGTCCTATAAGTAAGGGGATTCTTAGTTCCACGACACACCTTATAGCTATCTATCCTTGCGGCAATACTTAAACCAAATACCCGTAGAAAACCACATTTTTATATTAAAAAAGGTTAATTTTTAATAGCCATAACAATCTGAGTGAATACGGGTTTATGAACAATTCCGACCTTGTTGTCATTCCAGCTAGGCTAGATGAACTCTCCCAAGTTTATATTAAGAGTGACGGTACCCCGTGGCGTCCCATTGTTCATATCGAAGATATCTCACGAGCCTTTATTGCAGTACTCCATGCTCCCCGTGAGGTAATTCACAATCAAGCCTTTAATGTGGGACGTAATCAAGACAACTATCGCATTCGGGATTTAGCGGAAATTGTCAAACAAACAGTACCCGGTTGCCGCATTGAATATGCCAAGGAGGCTGGACCCGATAAGCGCTGTTATCGGGTGAACTGTAGCAAAATCGCCCAAACATTACCGGAGTTCCAACCCCAATGGAATGCGCGACGGGGGGCAAAAGAACTCTACACCGCCTATCAGAAAATCGGCTTAACCCTGGATGAGTTTGAGGGGATGAAATATAAGCGGATTGCCCATATTCAACACCTGTTGAGTCAGGGTGAACTCGATGCCAACCTGCGCTGGCACACTGTAGCATCTGTACCATCTCTGGTGTAATCGAAGGAGGATTTGTCATGAACGATTCTGCGATCGCCTGCCGTTCTTGTGGCTATACTAAACTAGAGCCAATTTTATCCTTTGGCAAAACACCTCTAGCCGATGCCCTGTTAACCAAAGAGCAACTTGACCAACCGGAGATAATCGAGTCCCTAGACTTGGTATTTTGCCCCCAATGCTCTCTGGTACAGATTACCAAAACGGTTCCCCCAGAAATTCTCTTTTGTCGAGATTATCCCTATTTCTCCTCTGTTTCCAAATCCCTACTGAACCACTTTGGGGATAGTGCGAAAGCCTTGATTGAATCGCGGCAATTAAATTCCGAGAGTCTTGTCGTCGAAGCCGCGAGTAACGACGGGTATATGCTAAAAAACTGGCTCTTCCGTACCTGTTATGCTAAATTGCATCAGAATACGCCCAAAATCCTTGCTAAGCAAGGATTTTGGGCGTTATTTCGAGTTAACTTAGACTGTGGAGGCATAAAATCACGGTATAACTGAATTTGGAGCCGTTTTAACTAACAGTTTGG
>NZ_JAVKBY010000203.1:0-13370 GCF_040222985.1 Coleofasciculus sp. F4-SAH-05 | reverse complement strand
CGGTAGTGATTTCTGCCTACACCGATGGCAGCAATGACTCCTTTAAGCTGAAAAAACTGGATGTTTCCGTCACCGAAACCAGTTTTGGGGAATATCAAAATGTGGCGACAGTACAGGCGGGTACAGTCAGCGACAGTGACATCAGTGGCTATGTGAATCCTACTGTAAATACCGCTTCCACACCAGACCATATCCTGATTGAAGCTGAGGATATGCACCTAAATGATTACGAAACTGAGCATGAGAACTTCGCTTCTGGTGGCGAATTGATTAAACTCTCCGATCATAGTGGTTATGCCAGTACCACCTTTGATGGTGAAACCGGAACCTATGATGTGATTGTCGGTTATTACGACGAAAACGATGGTCAAGCTAATGCCAAAGTGAAAATTGGTGGCGACGTGCTAGACTATTGGACATTTGACCAAGACTTAGCCTCTCATGTTGCTTCGCCTGACAACTTTGTCACCCGCCAGGTAGGGAATGATGTTCACATCGAAAACGGTGACACCATCAAGTTATTCGGGTGGGAAGATGGCAATGAGTATGCCCGATTTGACTATATCAAGTTGGTCAATACAGATGCAGCGACTAACACAGCCGCAGCTGATGAAATTACCGGCACATCTGGTGTTGATGAATTGATGGGTACGGATGCTGATGAGACACTTGTGGGTTACGGTAGCTGGGATCTTTTAACCGGAGGTGGCGGTGCTGACAAATTTGTCTTCACCAGTCTCAACGATCGCCGTGATCAGATTACTGACTTTGAAGTCGGTTCTGATGTCATAGATATGAGTCAAGTTCTTGATGAAATTGGCTATGTCGGCAATGATCCGATCAGCGATGGTTATGTACAACTTGGCTCTAATTCCTACGGTGCAGTTGTCAGCGTTGATCAAGATGGTTTGGGTGATACTTATGATCCAGTAGCTCTGGTTGAAATGGCAAATGTTAATGTCAATAGCTTGTCTGCTAGTCAGTTCATTTTCTAATTCTTAGGGGATAGGGAATGCTTCCCCGTCTCACCTAACCCAAACATCAAGAGGGATATTGAGTAGAGACGCGCCATGGCGCGTCTCTACAATGGTGCCGAACGTCCTAATCGATGTGTCTATTGCTATAACTGAACAGTTAACATTTCTTAGTACAGTTGTGACGATTCGACTATTTTTTAGTAAAATTAAAAGTATAGATTTCACCGCAACGTTGAAAACAATCTAAATTCACTAAATATGGATGGGTTGCTCTGCTTAACTGAATTTGAACAACATCAGTTATTCCAAAAATGGACTAACACACAAACGGACTATCCTCAATCCTCTACTCTTCATGACTTGTTTCAACGCCAAGCTGTAAATACCCCTGATGCCATTGCGATCGCGTACAAGAATCAGCAGCTTACCTATCGGGAACTTGAGCAAAAATCTAATCAATTTGCCCAGTATTTACAAAGTCTTGGTGTAACCACAGAAACCTTAGTTGGCTTTTATTTAGAGCGTTCTCCGGAATTAATTATTACAATCTTAGCCATTCTCAAAGCAGGTGGCGCTTATTTACCCTTAGATACGTCTACCCCACCCCAGCGGTTAAACACAATTTTAGCGGATGCCCAAGCCCCTATTTTAATTACACAAAAAAATAAATTAACCGCTCTGCCAGAACTACCGAAATCCCTTCATCTCCTGTGTCTAGACGATTGTCTCAATTCAACAACATCTTCTGTTCCTATTCCGCCAGCCGATAACGTTAATAGCAACAACTTAGCTTATGTGATGTACACCTCCGGTTCCACGGGTAAACCCAAGGGCGTTTGTATACCCCATCGCGGAGTGGTTCGGCTAGTAAAAAATACCAATTACGCTCACTTTGGTGCCGATGAAGTTATATTACAACTAGCTTCTATCGCCTTTGATGCGGCAACCTTTGAAATTTGGGGGGCTTTACTCAATGGCGGCAAACTGGTTTTAATGCCCGCCCAAATACCGTCATTATCAGAAATTGCCACCGCCATCAAACAACACAACATTACCACCTTATGGTTAACCGCTGGCTTATTTCATTTAATGGTTGAGGAACAGATAGAAGCCCTTAAACCCTTGCAGCAACTCTTAGCCGGGGGTGATGTTTTATCGATTCCCCATGTCAAAAAAGTTTTAACCGAGTTACCCGATTGTCAATTAATTAATGGGTACGGACCCACCGAAAACACCACCTTTACCTGTTGTCATCAAATTACACTTGAGGACACCACAAAACCATCTATTCCTATCGGGCGTCCCATTGCCAATACCCAAGTCTATATTCTCAATCCTGATTTACAACAGGTTCCCATTGGTCATCCAGGAGAATTATACATTGGCGGCGATGGATTAGCCCGGGGTTATCTGAATCAACCGGATTTAACCCAAGAACGGTTTATTGCCAATCCCTTTAGTCAAGAATCGAATTCTCGTCTGTATAAAACAGGAGACAAGGTGCGTTGGCGAGAAGATGGCGTAATTGAGTTTTTAGGACGACTTGATTTTCAAGTTAAAATTCGCGGATTTCGCGTTGAATTGGCAGAAATTGAGACAGTTTTACAGAACTATCCAAATGTACAAAATGTCGTAGTTTTAGCCAGGGAAGATACACTTGGGGATAAACGTTTAGTCGCATATCTTGTTCCTGAAAATCATCATCTGGAATTAAACCCGGATCACATCAAATCTTTTCTGCTGAAAAAACTGCCCGGTTATATGATTCCGTCAGCCTTTATTGTTTTAGATCGAATCCCCTTAAATATTAATGGAAAAGTAGATCGACGAGCCTTACCGAAACCTGATCAGACTTTAGGGTCAAATCGTCAATTAGTCAAGCCTCGTAACCCAGCAGAACATCGGATTGCGGCAATCTGGCAAGAAATTTTAGGCGTTGAAGTGGGGGTTAATCAAACCTTTACTGATTTAGGCGGGAATTCTTTACAAGCTACTCGCATTTTGTCTCGGGTTCGAGATGCATTTGGAGTGGCTCTTCCGGTATCAGCGATGCTCCAAGATGGTGACTCATCGGCGGCAACTATTGCCAGTTTAGCCGAATATGTGACCCATCGCACTCTCCAGGATAATGTGAGCGAAATTAATCCGATAAAAGCGATTCCTCATCGGAATGATTTACCCTTAACGGTTTACCAAGAAAGAATCTGGTTATTGGCACAACGCGCCGAACAACATCCCATATATAACTTACCCATGGTGTTTCGTCTTCAGGGGACTCTGAATATTACACTATTGGAAAAAGCAATTAACCAGGTAATTAAACGCCATGAATCTCTACGCACTATTTTTTCGGTAGTGAATGGATTACCCAGACAACACATTCTCCCTGAACTCACAATTAAAATCTCTGTTATCGATGTGAACACAAATCAGTTGAGTCAAGCCGAGGAAGAACAACATATTCAAACGTTAATTAATCAAGAAGCCAGCCACTGTTTTGATTTGCAAGCTGATCCGCTAATTCGGGTTAAATTGTTCCAAGTCCGAACCGATGATTCGATTTTAATAATGACTTGCCATCACATTATTAGTGATGGTTGGTCACTCAGCGTATTACTTAATGAAATTTCGCTCTTCTATACGAATTCAATCCAAGAACGTCAATTGTACTTGCCAGATTTGACAGTAAACTATGGTGATTTTACCCTATTTCATCAACAACAACAGCAAGACACGGAAACCTCACTCCTCAACTATTGGACGAATCAACTGACGGGTGCTTTACCCCTATTAAACTTACCTACGGATTATCCTCGTCCTGCTATACAAACTTTTCAGGGAACGATTCAATACTTTCACATTAATCAAGACGTCAAGAATCAAATTGAGGCGTTCAGTCAAGGGCAGGGTGCTACCCTATTTATGGTGCTAGTCGCTGTGTTCCAAATTTTGCTTCATTGTTATAGTCATGAAGACGATATTGTGATTGGTTCTCCGATTGCTAGCCGAAACCATAGCAGCTTAGAAAATTTAATTGGTTGCTTTGCCAATATTATTCCGTTAAGAACTCAAATCAAAAATAATCTGTCTTTCCTGGAATTTCTGGCACAGGTCAAAAAGGTATCATTAGAGGGTTATACCTATCTGGATTTTCCGGCGGAGAAGGTGTTATCGAACTTTAAATATAAACGAAACCTCAGTTATTATCCCTGGTTTCAGGTGGTTTTCATCCTGCTCAATGTTCCTCAGCATAATTTTGAATTGCCGGGACTGAAAATTACTGATAAAAAGTTCAATAAAGGAGCGGCGATTTGTGATTTAGTCTTTTTAGTTGAGCCAAAAACCCAAGGATTGCAATGCTCGATTGAATATAATACGGCTCTGTATAACGATGAGACAATTACTCGTTTGATTGGACATTTTCAACAATTACTCCAGGACATTCTTACCCATCCCGAACAACAGATTAAACAGTTGCCTCTGTTAACGGAAGCTGAAGCAAGTCAACTATCCCCAAAACGGCATCCAACTGTTGACGAAGCGTTATCTGTACCCGATACTGCTGGTACCAAGAATCAGTTTGTTGAACCGCGCAATGAAATCGAAGGGCAACTCCAAAAGATTTGGGAAACTGTTTTTAATCTTAAACCTATTAGTATTCGTGATAACTTCTTTGAATTAGGCGGGCATTCTTTACTCGGACTACGACTGTTCAGTAAAATTCAACAACAAATAGGTCAAGATCTTCCGGTAACGACGGTATTTCAAGCTCCAACGATTGAAGAATTAGCCAATATATTACAGGCTAAAACAGAAATCATTCCTGAATCCTCGGTTATTACAATTAACCCCAAAGGAAATAAACCCCCTTTGTTTTTTATTAATTCGATAAACTATGCTTGGAAACTTAGTTCACATTTATCCAAAGAACAACCCATTTATTGTGTTAATATTTTTGAAATTATCGACTATTTAACTGAAAATTTTTCCCAATTCACGCTTAAGGATATTGCTCAGAAGTTTATCGAAGACATTCGCCAAGTTCAACCTCAAGGTCCTTATTCTTTTGTAGCGTATTGTAATGATTCTTATTTAGCCTTTGAAATTGCTCAACAACTTTATGGTCAAGGTGAAACCGTTAATTTTTTAGGGTTAATTGATGCTATATGGGGGATTGATAAAGTTGGGTTTGATTTTTATTATCAGAATTTACGCGAATTAGGGTTAAGTTATTTGTTTAATAAAATAAAATATCAACGAAAATTATTATATTTAATTGAGAGGATACGATTTAATATCAAAAAAGCCATGGGTAAATTATATTCACGTTTAGAAAAGCCCATACCGCGTAAGCTTCAAGCGAATAAGGTTCTGGAACAGTTTAGACAAGCGACGAATAATTACATACCCCAAACTTATCCAGGTAAAATTAATCTTTTTATATCGAGTGAGTTGAGAATATTGAGTCATGAAATGTTCAGCAATTTAGCCATGGCAGGTTTAGACGTGCAAGAGATTCCCGGATATCACAATAGTTTTTTGCAGTCACCTCAAATTGAACGACTTGCCCAAAAATTGCAAACCTATTTAACCTGAATGGTACTGACTGGTATGTTGGTGGGCAATGCCCACCCTACGGTATATCAAGGGAACCGAAAATCAGGTAATCGTTTGTTACTGGTATGTTGGTGGGCAATGCCCACCCTACGGTATATCAAGGGAACCGAAAATCAGGTAATCGCTTGTTGGCTGTGCTTGTCAAACAGGTGAAACTGAGACCGATCAAACGCCACACTAATTGATTGTCCCACAGTCATGCGCGATCGCGGATCGACTCTGGCGATAAATTCGTGATTGCTTGGCGTTGTCAGATAGACAATGATTTCATTCCCCATCATTTCCGTAACGGATACTGTCGCTTTGATAGAAGCTGGACGAATATCTGGGGGAATATAGTCAGGATCATGGATATTTTCCGGGCGAATGCCAAAGATAACCTCTTCTCCTGAATAATGTTGATAAAATAGGGCTTTGTCTGGAGGTATATGGAGTTCAAATGAATCTGTTTTTAAGTACAGATTATCCTCTTTACTAATTAGTTTAGCCTCAAAAAAATTCATCGCTGGGGAGCCAATAAAACCCGCGACAAAGACATTATTCGGATAATTGTACAGCTTTTGGGGGGTATCAATTTGCTGCAAGACGCCATGATTCATCACCGCAATCCGGCTTCCCATGGTCATCGCTTCCACTTGGTCATGGGTGACATAAATAAACGTAGTGCCTAATTCGTTATGCAATTTATTAATTTCTGCTCGCGCCTGTACCCGTAATTTCGCATCTAAATTGGATAACGGTTCATCCATTAAAAAGACAGCCGGATTACGAACAATAGCGCGACCCACCGCAACTCGCTGGCGCTGTCCTCCGGAGAGTTCTTTGGGTTTACGGTACAGTAAATGGTCAATTCCTAATTGCTTGGCGGCACTTTCAACATGGGTTTTAATTTCGCCTTTCCGCTTCCCTTGCAACTCTAAGCTAAATGCCATATTTTCATAGACAGACATATGAGGATACAGGGCGTAAGATTGGAAAACCATGGCAATATCCCGGTCTTTGGGCGGAATCTCATTGACTCGCTGATCGCCAATATAAATACTGCCTTGGGTGATATCCTCAAGTCCCGCCAGCATCCGCAGGGAGGTGGTTTTTCCGCAGCCAGAGGGACCGACAAATACAAGAAATTCACCATCGTCAATGGTCAGATTTAAATCATTGACCGCGATAAAATCAGCAAATTTTTTACTGACGTCTTCAAAAACAACATTAGCCATTTGAGAATCTGAATTGGTAATTTAGCTGTAGAGACCCCAATTGTATGATATTATAAGCCATAAACCAACCGCCATAACTGTTAGGACACATCATTAAATAAATGAATCTATCGATTGACAGCAATGATTAAGTCGTTATAAAAACTGACAAATGACAAATGACAAATGACAAATGACATTACCCCTTAACTGAACCTGCCAAAATCCCCCGCACAAAATACCGTTGTAGGGCAAAAAATACAATCAGGGGTACAATCATCGTGATAAACGCCCCGGCTGTGAGTAAATGCCAAGCTTCACCGCGAGAACCCACCAACGTAGTTAAACGCATGGTTAAGGGGGCGACATCCGGTGTTCCGCCCAGATAGACTAAGGCGACTAATAAATCATTCCATACCCATAAAAATTGAAACACGGCAAAAGATGCGATCGCGGGCAGGGAAAGGGGTACAATTAAGCGTGTAAATGTGGTCAAATGCGACGCCCCATCCACCGCCGCCGCTTCGATTAAATCCTTGGGTAGGGAACCGATATAATTCCGGAGTAAATAAATCCCCAACGGCATCCCATACCCCGTATGGGCTAACCACACACCCAAAAACGAACCCGATAATCCCAACTGATTATAGGAGCGCAATACCGGAATTAGCGTCATCTGTAAGGGAACAACCAGCAACGCCACGACTAAAATAAATAACACCTGACGCCCTGGAAACTGCATCCAAGAAAATGCATAAGCTGCAAAGGTGGCGATAGCAATGGGAATAACTGTCGCGGGAATAGTAATGGTAAAGCTATTTAGAAATGCTTGTCCCATTCCTTCCGCTGTCAAAACATCGATATAATTCCCTAACTGATATTGGGTGAAATCAAAGGGATGTTGAAACACCATCCACCAGCCACTTTCTAACAAATCATCCTTGGGGCGTAGGGAACTGATCAATAAGCCAACGGTGGGTAAAGTCCAAATTAAGGAAATGACGATGATACTCAGGTGAACCGGAAGGCTATTAAAGGCATTTTGCAACTGATGAGACAGATGTTTGACAGAATTCGGTTTACGGCGACGTTTAGATTTCATCGACTTGCCTCTTGCTGACGGAAGCGGCGGATATTCACAACCATGATTGGTACAATTGCCAGTAATAAGATAACCGCGATCGCACTCCCCCTGCCATAGTCGCGATAGTTAAACATTTCCTTAATCATCCGCGAGGCAATCACTTCTGTACCCTGATTCCCCGCCGTCATCACAAAGACAATATCAAACACCTTAAGTACCATAATCACCACCGTCGTTGTCACCACCGCTAAGGTAGAACGAATCATCGGGATGGTAATCCGCCAGAAAATTTTCACCTCACTCGCCCCATCCATGCGGGCGGCTTCAATAATATCTTTGGGAATCCCTTTAACGGCGGCGGAAAGCAACACCAGACAGAAACCGGTTTGCAACCAAATCATAATCGCAATCAGGGCAAAATTGTTAATCGAGCGTTCCACTAACCATCCCACGGGTTCAAATCCCAGGCTGGTGATGATACCATTGAGTAAACCAATTTGCTCTGATCCGGCTGGGCGAAAGGCATAAACAAACCGCCAAATCACACTTGCGCCGACAAAAGAAATTGCCATGGGTAGAAATATTAAGGATTTGGCGAGAGGTTCATAGCGTACCTTATCCATGAGTACCGCCAGAATCAAGCCAAATCCAACACTAAACCCCGTCACCAGAACCAGCCACAACAGGTTATTGCGAAACGCCACCAGCATCGCCTCACTGGTAAACGCAAACTGATAATTCTCCAAGCCGACAAAATTTTGCGATCGCCGATCCAGAAAACTGATGTAAATTGTATTCAGCGTCGGTAGAATTAAGTACGCCGTCAGCACCAGCAGGGCGGGGGCGAGATAAATCCAAGGCAGAATTCGCGATCGCCATTTATGAGGTAAGGTGTTGGCTAAGTAATTCATGGCATAAAATACGCCAAGTACACCGCCACAGCCAATAATTACGGCAATAATTACACTGATAATTTTACTGAAAACTGACATAAGAATTTACTCTAACTGGAGGAAACCGATATCAATCCATCCTGTTACCATCCTCTATGATAATCGTTCTATCCTATCTGTCTGTGCTAAGTAGGGTGGGCATTGCCCACCAGCCTTAAGGAGCGTGACATTCACCCTAGTTTGCACGCTCGATGGTTAAAAAGTCGTCATGCACTAGCTGTACTAAAGCGGGAAGTGTCAATTCTGCTGGTTTAAGTCTTGTAAAATAATTGTATCCTCGCTATCCTCTAAGCATTAAACCGATGACTCACACCAAATCCGTTCGTCCTCGTCGTCAAGGCAGAATATTTCCGGAATATACTATACCCCCAGAGGAGTTAGCCAGACGGGAAGCTCAAAAAAATGCCCGTTGTCAAAAAGCGCGTCGTGTTTTTGATCACGTTGCGCCGACACTCATCGATAACCATTACAACTGGTTTATGATTATTGAACCAAACAGTGAAGATTATTTTATTGATCCAGATGAAGACGTAGCCATGAAAAAAGCACGTCAAAAGTATCCGAGGGGTTGGGTTGTCATTTTCCGTCTCAATGAAACAGGAACCTGTGGAAAAATATGATTTCCGGTAAGTTTGGTGAGATTGGTGAGCTAATCTTTGAAATTGATTTAATTGCGGCTGATACCGAACGATACCCCATCGATGTGTTATTAGATACAGGGTTTACAACGGGTTATTTGGCACTCGATATCCAAGATGCTGAAAGTTTAGGATGGTCTATTCTTCAAAGTAATCGCACGATGCGGATGGCGCGGGGCGAGGAGTATTTTGATGTATATGAGGGCAGGGTTTTCCTGGATGAAAGGGAATATATTATTCCCGTGTTAGCTGGATCAGGTATATCCGAACCTCTACTCGGTTTACAGTGGTTGAAGATGCTACCATTGGCGGTGAATTTTGCAGCCGGAGTGTTGACGCTGGGGTAAATGGCGAAAGAAGCGCCTGTGAGAGTTTGTCGGGGCGGGCGCGAGTCTTTCACAAAACCCGCCCTTACCCAAAAGTTGTGCTTTCCAAAAAGCAAACCCACAAAACACGCGATCGCAACATTGGAAGGAGCACGTCAGTCATGGGTGTCAACTTAAGGTGAAAACCAATGCTGGTAAGCATTTCACCCTCATCCCCTAACCCCTTCTCCCATCAAGGGAGAAGGGGAACCGCCCTCACCCCCATCCCCTCTCCCGTGCAAAAAAAGCTCCCGCATCCTCTGTCCTCCCCCCTTGCAAAAAAAGCTCCCGCATCCTTAGTCCTCCCCCCTTGCAAAAAAAGCTCCCGCATCCTTAGTCCTCCCCCCTTGCCAAAAAAGCTCCCGCATCCTTAGTCCTCCCCCCTCTTGTAGGGGGGAATGAGGGGGGTAGGGGGGAATGAGGGGGGTAGGGGGGAACGAGGGGGGTTGGGAGAGGGGCTGGGGGAGAGGGGGTTGAGTTTAAGTTGACACCAATGACGGAGCGTGCGCCCCTACGGGGCTTTCATGGCGAAATTCCTGAATCGAGACTTTTCTCGGCAGTTTTTTTATGGATAATATGTAATCCTAAAAAAGGACAACTAATTCAAAAATTATATATCCAGAGATTAACTCATGGCGCAGATAAGTTTATCGAACCTGTCTCCCCATCATAAAGCTTGGGAAAAGCATCGAGCCAATGCTGATATTATCTCGGGTTTTTACAGGCAAGGTCAAGGTAGCTTTAAGCGCTATGCCCATCGGATGCGTGATTGTGCCAAATTCCTGGAGTTTTGCCTAGTCCCAGAGTCAACGGAGGAGCTCGAATTTAAACTATCTTACGCCAGATTTTGTCGAGTGCGTCACTGTCCGATTTGTCAGTGGCGGCGGAGTCTGATGTGGAAAGCTAGGGCGTATAAGGTGATTCCTCAAGTTGTCGCCGATTATCCTAAATCCCGTTGGCTGTTTATCACGTTGACGGTTCAGAATTGTCCTTTGGAGGAATTGCGAACCACGTTAAATTGGATGAATCGAGGATTTAAGCGGTTGACGGAGTTAAAAGCTTGGTCCCCTAAGGGATGGGTTAAATCGGTGGAAGTGACAAAAGGTAAGGATGGAGAATCAGCACATCCCCATTTCCATGTATAGCAGAGTAACAAGGGAGACAAGAAGAAAGAATGCCAATGCAGGCATACAGGGAACTGTGAGACATGAGTTATAGCGCTACGCATTGAGGTTAGGACAATAAAATTAGGTAAAAAGGCAACAGGCAACAGGCAACAGGCAACAGATAAATGTCCTAACGTATCCTCGTAGTGCTATATGTAGAAAACCTAACCCTCCAGCAATAGAACCAGAAGGTTAGGAATTAGACTATTCGTCCCGATTGTCCAAGCGATTGTCCAATAATTCGTCAAGAAATCCTGAATTCTCAAGGAAAGAATAGGCTTGCCAACCGACCACTGGAATTGCAATAAGGAAATAAATTGCTTGAAGTACGAGAACTACTCGCTTTGCTCGGTCAATCCATTTATTCATGGGAAACGTCCTAAACTAAATATTGATGCGCTTCACCTGGTTGGTGAAGCGGAGAAACCTTCACTCGCCATGCGGCGATAGCCGCTTGAACAGCTTCCCTTGAAAACATGAAATAAAAGAGATATAAAAAGCGATTGAGGCAAGGAGTATAGTAATTAAAAATCGATAAAAATTGAGTAATAAAAGCTCAAAGGGTGGATCAGCGCGATCGCACCCTCAAAGCCGTACCCATAAAACCTATAAAGCGACTGACTTAGAGTAATTCCAATATCCTAGGGAAGAATACCCAATAAGCCAAAATCCCTCACAAATTGCCATCAAATTTAACCGTAAATTCCCCTGAATCAACGCCAACTGATGTTTCCGCCAATGCAGAAAAAAGCGATAATAATTAATACCAAATCCGGGTTAGCCACCCCCGTTATAACCCAGTCCGCGCAGGCGGACTTTGTTTGTGTAGCAGCGATTTCAATCGCCGCCTCTGGCATTCCCTAGGATATGCCGGGGGAATCTGACAAACCCATTAAGATAGAGAAACATGGCACAACTGCAAAGCAAGCGAGTAACGAATGACCTCAACTCTGCTCAAAACTCCACCTCTAAATGCCCCAACCCTTGAGACATTACCGAATGGTCTAACCATTGTGGCAGAGCAGATGCCTGTCGATGCGGTTAACCTGAATGTCTGGATGAATGTGGGTTCCGCCGTTGAACCTGACCCGATTAACGGTATGGCACATTTTCTCGAACACATGGTTTTTAAGGGAACACCACGCTTGAACAGTGGCGAGTTTGAGCGGCTGATTGAAGAATGTGGTGCGGTGACGAATGCAGCAACCAGTCACGATTACACGCATTATTACATCACCACCGCCCCCAAAGATTTTGCCCAACTCGCACCTTTACAACTGGATGTGGTGTTAAATGCCCTGATTCCTGATGACGCCTTTGAACGGGAACGGCTAGTGGTGTTAGAAGAAATTCGGCGTTCGGAAGATAGTCCCCGTCGCCGCACCTTTCGGCGGGCGTTAGAAACCAGCTTTGATTACCTCCCCTACCGTCGCCCCGTACTTGGACCCACGTCTGTGATTGAAACCTTAACCTCTCAGCAGATGCGGGACTTTCATAACACCTGGTATCAGCCCAAAACGATGACAGCCGTCGCGGTGGGCAATTTACCGGTGGAGGAGTTGATTGACACAGTGGTGCAGGGATTTGCCAAAGCTGAGGTTAAGGGTGACTCTGACTATACTTCGCGACTCACGTATAAGCCAGAAGCGCCGTTTACGGACATTGTGCGCCAAGAGTATGTAGATTCGACATTACAGCAAGCGCGATTGGTCATGGTTTGGCGAGTACCGGGATTAAAACAGTTGGAGAGTACTTATGCGTTAGACGTTTTAGCCGCTATCTTAGGACAGGGGCGGATGTCGCGGTTGGTGCGAGATTTGCGCGAAGACCGTAAACTGGTGACTCATATTGGGGTGAGTAATATGACTCAACAGCTACAGGGGATATTTTATATTTCCGCCCAGCTTCCGACAGAGAACTTAGACATTGTGGAAGCGGCGATTGGGGAACATATTCGTCAGCTACAAACCGAATGTGTCGCAGCGGCGGACATTGCCCGAATTCGTACCCAGGTGGCGAATCGCTTTACCTTTAGTAACGAGAAACCGAGCGATCGCACCAGTCTATATGGGTATTATCACTCCCAATTAGGTGATTTAACCCCAGCCCTAAATTATCCGGCTCGCATTCAAGCCGTCAATGCTCACGAAATTCAACAGGCTGCCCAGGATTATCTGGCAACGAATGCGTATGGGATTGTGACCATGAAACCAGCGTAAATAGACGGGAAGAGTTGACGCTCCCGTCGCTAAAAGCGAGGGATTCTTGAGCTAATCACTGCCCTTTTGGGTTACCCCTACTAAGGTCTTACACGATTATGTCTGAACCGAGCTTACTAGAATATCACTTGTTATCTAGTACCCACTGGTGGTTC
>NZ_JAVKBY010000193.1:0-53929 GCF_040222985.1 Coleofasciculus sp. F4-SAH-05 | reverse complement strand
TCCGACATCGCATCCATAAAAACAATCGTAGGGGCGAAGAGCCGTTCCCAATCAACACCACACTACCTTTAATGTTATCGGGTCGGCCTCCACCTGGTATTGGGATTATCGCCCTTTTCTTGTATGTACGCGGTGTCGGATAATTGCCAATACCAGGTGGAGGGCGACCCGATTAAATTAAAGGTTGGGTGGTGTTGATTGGGTACGGCTCTTCGCCCCTACCATTGTTTTTATGGATGCGATGTTAGATAATTTCAGATACTGTATTTATTAATTTGTTGGGGTTATTGAGATTATTAGGATGATGTGGATTTTTTGAATTAGCACGATATTCATATTAATCTCGTTGAACACCAGGACTTTGTAGTTATAGTATCTGTAATTATCTTACATCGCATCCATAAAAACAATCGTAGGGGCGAAGAGCCGTACCCAATCAACACCACCCAACCTTTAATTTAATCGGGTCGCCCTCCGCCCGGTATCGATAATCTGACACAACATTTAGAAAAGGGCGATAATCCCAATAATCCCGATCATCCGAATAATCTCGATCATCCCAACAATGGATTCAATACAGTATCGGAAATTATCTATCATCGCATCCATAAAAACAATGGTAGGGGCGAAGAGCCGTACCCAATAAACACCACCCAACCTTTAATTTAATCGGGTCGCCCTCCGCCAGGTATAGATAATATTACAAAACATATAGAAAATCGCGATAAACACAATGCTAGGGGCGAAGAGCCGTACCCAATCAACACCACCCAACCTTTAATTTATTCGTGTCGCCCTCCACCTGGTATTGGTAATTATCCGACTCCGCTTAGATACAAGAAAAGGGCGATAATCCCAATAATCCCTATCATCCGAATAATCTCGATCATCCCAACAATGGATTCAATACAGTATCGGAAATTATCTATCATCGCATCCATAAAAACAATGGTAGGGGCGACCCGCCATACCCAATTAACACCACCCAACCCTTAATGGTATCGGGTCGCCCCCCGCCCGGTATTGGTAATGTGACACCGAATTGAGACAAGGGCGAGTCGATATAGGTTAATTCTCACACCGAACATTAATGCAGCGACTCGCCCCTACAGCCCTTACCCCCGACAACCGCGATAATTCCGCCAATCTTGACAATGGATTCCATCAGCGATATCGAAAACGATACATTAACCATTACTGGCGTTGATACCAACAATACCCAAGGAAATGTCACCATCAACGCCAATGGCACAATCACCTACAATCCGAATACAGCTTTTCAATACTTAGGCGCAGGCGAAACCAGCACAGATACCTTCACCTACACAATTACTGATGGCAACCAAGGAACTCGCACCGCCACTGTCACCGTAACAGTTACTGGGGTGAATGATGCCACTCAAGTCAGTGTAGCCGATTTTGTCGTGATTTAATCCCAAATCCGCCTTTGTAACCCCCTTTATCCCTTGGGTTTTTTTGCATGGGGGATTTAGGGGGATTAAACGTATCTCATAAGATCGGAAAGTGCTGTAACTCCGTGGCGGTTGGCACAATAAAATTCGCCTGTGGCGCGATGGCAATTGGTTCAGCGCTATAAGACACAAGTCAAGACAGTAAAAGGGAATACCAGATTTCCCCCATCCCTCAATTCTGCCCCAAGGAAACTTGATGTAAACTCTAAAGGTCGTATTTCTCTATCGGTAACTGAATCCACCCGCCTGATTAAATTTCTTACTCTAACGTTATGCGCTCTACCCTAAAGACGCCAACATCGTCTCACGCTTGGCAGGATCTGCCCCTCGCGCAAGTGCCAGACTCACTACAACTGGATAACATTAAAACCCAGTTGGACTTAATCTTGATGGCGCTGGAAGCCTTGGCGGGGATTGGTTCTGAAGCAATGCTACAAGCGGCGGCTGACTTGAATTTAGAGTCAGTGGTGTCCGATCGCGTCGGGTTATGGCGTCTGCGTCAGTCTAACCCTCAGCGGAAAAGTTCAGGGGGGCGTAAAAAGTTGGATGTGGAAGAAGCGCGATCGCTAGTTTTGATTATTTGTCATCTTGCCAAGCAGCATCAGGAACTCATTCGTCGGGCTGTAGCCCTATTGGAACAAATGACCGAACAAAATAGTGAACCCCATCGGACTGCGTTGTTAGGCGATTATCTCGATACATTTATTAACACCTATCAGGAACGGATGGAGCAAGGAGACGAGGTATCCATGGATTTACTTAACCAACTGGCATTTAAATTACTAATTGATTTACTCTTTTACAGTGATACCCACGGTCATCGGCGTCTCTGGTTAGCCTTGTTGGGTTCAGCGTCTGCCTGAATTTTGACCGTGTAGGGGCGGGTTTCACTACTATCTTTTCCTTTGCACCTAGATGTAACTAAACCCGCCCCGACTAAGTGCGAACATTTTATGACAAATGACGAATGACAAATGACGAATAACAAATGATAATGCCTAGCTCAGTTCTACGCCGCTATACGCCACCCACCTGTACTCTAGCAATTGTGGCAAAAACGTCACCCCTGTCGCGTTGGGTGGGGAAGTCTGTTGTCAAAGACTTACGGTTTGAATTACATTTTGACGATCCGCGACAGCCTGAGGAAAAGCTGGTGACGATAAAAGGCGATCGCACGGAACTTGATGTCTTATATGAAGCGGTTAGTCACTACATACAAAACTTCCTCAACACCTCTCCCCAACCATTACCCTGGACTAAGCTAACCTCTTCTGTACAACCTGATAATCTAGAGGAATCCGAATCTAATACCCCAGAAACCGCCTCTCCTATCTCATTAGTTACCTCGGCTCAACCTTCCGAAAATCAAGAGTCTGAACTACCATCCACAAAATTACAACCTTTAAAACCCTGGACATTGCCATTAGGTATTACACTACAACCCAAAGGGTTAGTCACCCATGAATTAGTTCTCGGTCAACTCGCAAACGAAGACTCTGGATCAGTTGTTTACTTAAGTGTTCTTCAACTGTTCGATTTAGCCACAGCCTTAGATGATTATGCCGCAGAAATTTTAGCCTTACCCAACCTCAATCGTGCGGGTAAAGCCAAAGTCTTACCCCTGTGGACAAAAGCCGCCGCTATCGTCGTGTTAGCCGTAGGAGTCACAACAGCAGGGGTGAGATGGTTCAATCAATCCCAATTAACTCAGGAAACCGCCAGCCTCAGTTCAGCCTCAGATTCAGCCGAAGAAGTCCCCTCAAACCTGGCTCAAGAACTGCCCACACCAACACCATCCCCCTTACCTTCGCCACCCTCACCCATTCCAACGCCAACAGTACCACCCTCGTTAGCCAACGCGCCCACAATACCTCCCCCCAAACCCGTTAAACCCCCAGCACCATCGACTCGGAGTTTGTCACCCGCACCAGCACCCCAACGTCGAGAGATTGCCATCACGCCTCCACCCCAGCGCCCTCCGGCTCAACCCGCGCCGAGTACAGCCGCATCTGTGCCAACTCCATCCCCAACCCAGCCTAGTCGCCCTCCAGCGCAGCCTCCTAGCACTACCCAAGGTTCATCTCGTCCTCAAGCGCAAACAACACCCCCACCTCTACCCATATTTCCTCCTCTCGATGTCACTCCGGCTACACCTGAACGCCCAGAATCGACAAATCGTCTGCCCGTTATCACCCGTCTTCCTTCTCCCTCAACAGATACAGAGCCAAACACCTTGGGTAATAATGATGCAGCCACAGGTAGACTCTTTGATACGATTCCCCAAGTTGCCCAAGCAAGAACCTACCTGCAACAGCGATGGCAACCGCCAGAGGACTTGACAAAAGTGCTAGAGTATCGGCTATTTATTGCGCCAGATGGTTCCATTGAACGGATTATTCCTCTGGGACAAGCCTCACAAGTTCACATTGAAAAAACTGGTATTCCGTTAGTAGGTAAACCCTTTGTTTCACCCATTCAAGGAGACAAGAATCCCACAATTCGGGTTGTCCTGAATCCGGATGGTCAAGTTGAGACATTTTTGGAGGAGATGCAATGAAAGAATGGATTGGGGGAAAACCAACTTTACCCCCACCGGAAGAATCGCGATCGCAAGCGAAGGCGTATACTATGGGGAATTGGGAATTGGAAGACCCTAAACACAGGAGAATTCCCTCATTCCCATTGTCCACTACCTAAACTGCCATGCGCGTTTTACTCCTCTATCCCCAGTTTCCCAAATCGTTCTGGTCTTTTGACAAAGCCATCGAACTGGTTGGACGCAAGGTAACTCTGCCGCCCTTGGGTATGATTACAGTGGCTGCAATATTGCCTCAGACGTGGGAATTCCGTCTGGTAGACCGGAATGCGAGATTAGAAACTCAAGCCGATTGGGATTGGGCAGATTTAGTCATTGTCTCCGGGATGATTGTGCAGAAACCTGATTTGCTGCACATCATTCGGGAAGCCAAGCAGCGCGGTAAGACAGTTGCAGCCGGAGGTCCCTATTTTACCTCTGTACCCGAGACAGCATTACAAGCTGGGGTCGATTTTCTAATTTTGGATGAGGGGGAAATTACCTTACCCAAGTTTGTTGAAGCGCTAGAACGCGGAGAAACCTCTGGTGTACTCCGTTCTGATGGAAAAAAGCCGGATGTCACCAATACCCCGATTCCTCGCTATGACTTACTGAATTTAAGTGACTACAGTGATATGTCGGTACAGTTTTCTAGAGGCTGTCCATTTCAGTGTGAGTTTTGTGACATTATTGTCCTCTATGGACGTAAGCCCCGCACGAAAAGCCCAGCACAACTACTCGCCGAATTACAACGACTCTATGACTTGGGATGGCGGCGTTCGATTTTCTTAGTGGATGATAACTTTATTGGCAATAAGCGGAACGTTAAGCTATTACTGCGAGAACTCGGACCGTGGATGGCGGAACACGGCTATCCGTTCCGCTTAAGCACAGAAGCTTCAGTCGATTTGGCACAGGATCAGGAATTGCTAGATTTAATGATAGCGGCTAACTTTACGGGTGTGTTTTTGGGAATTGAAACACCAGATACGGAGAGTCTATCCCTCACCCAAAAATTCCAAAATACTCGCAACTCCCTGATGGAAGCCGTACAAACGATAAATAAATCTGGACTGCGGGTGATGGCAGGGTTTATTATTGGCTTTGATGGAGAAAAATCCAGAGCAGGCGATCGGATTATCCAGTTTGTAGAAGCCACAGCCATTCCTCAAGCCATGGTGAGTATGCTTCAGGCTCTGCCCAATACAGCGTTATGGCATCGACTCAAGCGAGAGGAGCGTCTGTTAGAAGAAGATAAGGAAGCCAATATTCACCAAGGAACCCTAATTAATTTTATCCCCACTCGTCCTGTAGAAGAACTCGCTCGCGAATATGTCAGTTGTTTCTGGGAATTGTACGAACCTCACCGCTATTTGGGGCGAGTGCATCGCCATTTCCTCCAGATGCAACCCACGCCGCACAAACGTAAATTTAAGATACCAGACTGGATGACTCTGCGGGCGCTATTAATTATTATGTGGCGACAGGGAGTCAAGCGTTACACTCGGTTCCAGTTTTGGCGTCAATTATTCTCGATTTTACGGAAAAATCCCCGCATCTTTGAGCGTTATATCGTCAATTGCGCTCATCTAGAGCATTTTTTGGAGTACCGTCAAATTGTCCGGGATAATATTGAAGCACAATTAGCGGAGTATTTAGCCGAAAAAGCCAAGGTTTCTGCTGAAGTAAGAGAAACCGAATTAGTCAGCTAAATAGGCTACTGGCGTGACACAGCGAATTTGATGGATTATTACGTCCAGAAATTGTAGGGGCGCAAGGCTTGCGCCCGATTTAACCGTGCATAGTGCAAATGGTATTCGTTCAACCCAGCTTAGGTGAAATTGAACACCTAGACTCTCAATTAGCAAAACATTTTAACAGCAAGTTAATTGTCCATGAGCAGCTAAACCGCTCATTGGCTAGTTATCAAGCCAATAAAACTCGCGCTATATATCGTTGGTATAAGTATAAAGAGGCTTTTTCTGCTGCTTTAATGGAATACCTATTGCAGCGTTATGAGATTACTAACGGCACAATGTTAGATCCATTCGCTGGGAGTGGTACAGCCCTATTTGTCGCGAGTGAAATGGGTATCAATGCCCAAGGTATTGAATTACTGCCGATTGGTCAGGAAATCATTACAATTCGGAAACTAATAGCCTCCAACCTTACTACTGATGATATCGCTACTTTAACCCATTGGTCAACAACACGACCCTGGGAAAAGGTTGAGAGTATCTGCTCTCTTCTCGAATTAAGAATTACTAAAGGAGCGTATCCCGAAGCAACTCGAAACGCAATTGAACAATACATGAGCGCATGGCAATGTGAGAATAAACGAGTTCAGGCTATTTTGCGCTTTGCCTTACTTTGTATTTTAGAATCGGTGAGTTACACCCGCAAAGACGGTCAATATTTGCGCTGGGATTATCGCTCAAGCCGGAAACCCGGAAAGAAGGCTTTTAATAAAGGTAAAATTCCCAGTTTTGCTGAAGCAATTTGCAGTAAACTCAATGAGATTGTTGCTGATTTGCAGCCTCAACATGAACAGCTTGAACTTTTTTCGGTAGAGAAGGAACTAGGTGAGATTAAGCTTGACAAGGGTTCATCTCTAGATTTAATGCCAAGGTTACCAGATAGTTCATATAATGCTATTTTAACTTCGCCTCCCTATTGTAATCGCTACGATTACACAAGAACTTATGCTTTAGAATTAGCATTGTTAGGTATAAATGAGCAGGAACTATTAAACTTGAGACAACAAATGCTGAGTTGTACCGTGGAAAATCGCCCCAAAGATTTACTTCAAATGAATCCTCACTGGCAATCCGCGATCGCGGCGGCTGATCACCAGGAATTATTACAAGCTATTCTTCACTATTTAGAGGATCAGAACTCACGGGGAAGTTTAAATAATAAAGGAATTCCGCGTATGGTTCGTGGATACTTTTATGAAATGGCTTGTACAATCTCTGAATGTGCGCGAGTTTTGAAATCTAATGCTCCCTTGATCATGGTGAATGATAATGTTCGCTATGCTGGAGCAAGTATTTCCGTGGATCTGATTCTTTCAGACTTAGCCGAAAAACTGGGATTTTTTGTTGAAACTATCCTAGTGTTGCCTAATGGCAAAGGCAATAGCAGTCAACAAATGGGCGCTCATGGGCGAGAACCGTTGCGGAAATGCATTTATGTGTGGAGAAAACGCTGATGACAATGGATAATCCCTATTGTCAGCATTTGAATTCCAGTGATGACTTAGTGACTCCTTATGCAGCAATAAGAGCTGGTTTTGTCGCTTTAGCTTTAGAGAAGAATAGACGTGCTACACCGTTTGTTGAGCAAGCAAGAGTTTTGAAAGTGGCTGCATCTAGAATCCAAATCCCTATGGAATTGGTTGATATTGAGGACATACAACCAGCCTTATTAACAGCAGCAGGTGTTTCCGATAAAGCAGCAAAATATCTAGATACTCACGATAAAGTTGCGGCAATTCGGGGATTAATCGAAAATTTCATTGAGCCAGCAGGTGCAAATTTTATTGAGGAGTTAGTTTTTCGATTTCTGCTCATACGAGGAGATACTTTGGGCGGTTCAATGCGGAATGTGGGCGGAATTTTGGCACAACGTAAGTTAACGCGCATGTTGATATCTACTTTTTATTAAAAACAATGTAGACTTATGCCTGTTAAACTGTAGTCCCCAAGAGTTGGCAACAAAAAAACTGGCTAAAGCGACTTACAAAATTCCTACTGTTTACCTAGCTCTTGGAGAACTCAAAGGAGGCATTGATCCGGCTGGTGCTGATGAACATTGGAAGACAGCTCGTTCAGCACTACAGCGCATCAATCAAGCATTTATGATCCATGAACTAAAACCCTATACCTTCTTTATTGGAGCTGCAATAGAAAAGAAAATGGCAAATGAAATCTGGCATCAGCTACAGGAAGAAACGCTGACAAATGCAGCTAACTTAACGGATGAAGAACAACTGGCTTCTATATCACGTTGGCTATGCAGTCGTTAAGTATATCTCATCAAGCTGAAAACGACTCTATCTATAAGTGGAGAAACCGTAAAATGCACGTCAATCGAAATCTGAGGAACAAAATCCAACTCGTCGAAGAATTTGTTGGGGTTCGCTGTCGCTCTACCCAACCTACTATTCCCAACTTAATCCGAATGCCACTGACTGGTATGTTGGTGGGCAATGCCCACCCTACGGTATATCAAAGGTTTCGGTGATTCCCTAATGCAAATTTTCAGTGCCATTCAACTTAATCCGGTAGACGGATTGCCAGACAGCAAAACTCCTGCAAGTATTAAATTATTTCTTATATTAAATACAGCATCCTTCAGTTTAGGGATTAGAGTACAGCTAACCTGAGTCCTAAATTAACCATCAATTCCAAGCCTATCGGTATAAACTATGTTCTCCTTAACTCAAAACAACTCTCGACAACGCGAAATTCTAGAAGTCGTCTTCCGCAATGGTTGGGAGTACATGCGAAGACTGCTGACGGGTAGCAAGGCTGACAAACCACAATTGCCTCCCCCAGAGGTGCTGCGTAACGTGCTAACAGAATTGGGACCGGTTTATGTGAAGCTGGGACAGTTGCTGAGTACTCGTCCCGATTTGTTACCCGCCGATTACATTAATGCTCTCTCGGAACTCCAAGCTAGAGTACCCCCTGTGGCGTGGAGTGAGGTTGAAGTGTTGCTGCGAAAACAACTACGAAAGCCGTTAGAGGAAACCTTTGCCAAAATTGACCCCCGCTCCGTGGCTGCTGGTTCTATTGCCCAAACCCATCGAGCTACCTTAAAAAATGGTCAGGAGGTAGCGCTGAAAGTTCAGCGTCCAGGAATTGATAAGGTTGTTCCTCAGGATATCGCGATAATTAAAAGTTTAGCCGATTTAGTCTCGCGCACTGAGTTTGGACAAGACTATGATGTCGTGGCTTTGGCGGAGGAGTTTGCCAACGCCCTGGAAGCCGAACTCGATTTTACCAAAGAAGCCAGCTATGCTGACCAATTGCGGCGCAATCTATCCAAAAGTCGCTGGTTTGACCCAACGCAAATCATGGTTCCCGCTATTTATTGGGAATTGACGACGGAGAAACTGATGGTGATGGAATGGTTAGAGGGTAAACCCATTCTCGAAGCCCAGTTTCCGGTAGAGCAAAATGGCGAAGATAGCGGTAACGAGAAGGAACAGCGCAAAGCAATTACTACGCTTTTATTTCGTGCCTTTTTTCAGCAACTCTATGTGGATGGTTTTTTCCATGCTGATCCTCATCCCGGTAACTTATTTTATCTCCAAGATGGTCGCGTAGCGCTTTTGGACTGCGGCATGGTTGGACGCTTAGACCCACGCACTCAACAGATTTTAACCGAAATGTTACTCGCGATCGTGGATTTAGATGCTCAACGCTGCGCCCAGTTAACGCTGCAACTATCTGAGTCAGGTCAACCCGTTATCTTATCACGGTTGGAAAATGACTACGATCGCATGTTGAGAAAATACTACAACCTCAGCATCTCACAAATCAACTTCAGTGAGATCTTTTATGAAATCTTGGAACTTGCCCGAAATAACCGAGTCCGCTTACCCAGCAATATGGGATTATACTCCAAGTGTCTCGCCAACCTAGAAGGGGTGGCTCGTACTTTTAATCCAGAGGTGAATCTCCTCGACGAAATCAAACCCCTGATGACCGATTTATTTCGGCGTCAGCTTTTGGGTTCAAATCCCTTGCAAACCTTTCTCAGAACCGCTCTGGATGTTAAAAGTCTCTCTCTACAGTCTCCCCGTCAGATGGAGTTACTGCTTGACCGGATCACGTCAGAAACTTTAAAGTGGAATATTACAATTCGAGATATTGACCCTCTGCGCCGCAGTCTGGATGATTCAGCCAATCGGCTTTCATTTAGTATTTTGGTGGGTTCCTTGATTATGGGCGCAGCGATTATCTCGACAGGAGCGCGAACGAGTCAGCTTTCGCTAATAAGTAATATCCTGTTCGGTGTTGCCAGTTTTTTAGGGTTGTGGTTAATTGTCAGCATCCTCAAGTCAGGACGATTGAAGTGATTGTTCTTCGGTATTTGTGGTGGCAACCCGAGTTTTTGGTATCAGGGAACCGGGAACCGGGAATAGATAAAGCATAATGGGCTATAGAAATTTTATCTCCTATTTCCCTCATCTTCCCCAGCTTCCCCAGCTCCCCCAGCTTCCCCAGCTCCCCCAGCTCCCCCAGCTTCCCCAGCTCCCCCAGCTTCCCCAGCTTCTGGAGAAGGTTGAAGCTTCAAGGCTTGTTGGAGTTGGGCAAGTTCATCGCGATGGGCGATAACAGTCACTAAGCTTTGCTTATCCGTCTGGGGATTCGGCAAAGGTTCAACTTTTAGGAACACCTGTTCATCGCGTCCCGCACCTTTCCAGTAAAAAATGCCAGCCACAGGAGCCAGTAAAACTAGCCCCAGGAAAACCTGGGATAGGTTTGGGTACAGTATGGATAGAACTAATGATAGACAAAGAATCCCACAGGCAGCCAGTGCGGTTAAAAAGATAGCCAGAAACCAACTGGGTCGGACAAAACCCTGAAATGTCACTTGACCCGTGGCTGGGTCAACCGCAGCTACCCGGTATGCCCTTTGATCAAAATAGTTCTGCAACCGTTCTAAGAGAGAGGCTTCGGGTTCTTGGGCAATGAGTTGAACTTTTTGGGTTCGGTCTTTAACCGAAGCACGGATGAAAAAGAACAAACCTACTGCTAACAACAAAGTCAGCAGGAATGTGGAAGACAGAATGGGTGTACTCACAGATATTGACCAACAACAGGTATCCTTGGCTTACCACTTTACTGGGGTGAACCGATCATGATTCAACAGTTGAGCCGTAAGAGACTCAACAGATCCCCTGTCGTTGACAATAATAACTCATTTAGCCGAAGAACCCGTACATGACGGCAGAAACTGACCATCAGTTCACCCCACAAACCCGTGTTTGCACCTCGCCTTGAGTTGGGGAAAGATTGTTACTGATGGTGTAATTCTGCCGAAATGTGCTATATTGCTTGTTTCTCCTGAGTAATATACCTACGCCAAAACCCTGCTAGTTCGCGGGCTTTATCCCGCCAATCACCAGAGATCTGATACATACGACGGGGGCGTCCTCGTCCTTCCACTTTTTTCCAATACCCAGTGATTGCCCCAGCTTCTTCCAGAAACTTGAGGGCGCTGTAAAGAACTGTATCAGACAGTCGATAGGTTGGGTATTCGTGTTCGAGTTGTTGGATCAAGTGAGTGCCATAGGATTCCCCTTCTATGAGGACAGACAACACATAACATACGGCTAATTCCTTGTTGAGATAGTTGGGAGGAGGGTCTTGAAAAAACTGATAGATATCCTCAAATTTCATCTGCATAGTCCGCTGAATATCCCAGTGAGTCAGATTTGCATGGGACAGTTTTCCTAAAACTAACCATGGTTTCAACACCCTGAAAAAGTTTGGTGCAATGTATCGATCAGCAATGAGCAATCTCGACTTGCTCATTCCTCTGGTACTTTATAACCTCAAAGTATTGAGGTCGTCTAATGCACTCGTTAGTTTGGTTACGGCAGATGCAACAGCACTGAATAATCTCCATCAATTTTAGCTAAGTCATGGAGTATTTTTCCAAAAAAATCGAGGCTTCCAAGTCCAGATCCAGGGAAAATCGTCCCCTTAGTGTGCAACCTGAGTGCGTGATCGCATTGCTAGCATTAATAATTTCTACTAGCTTATTGAGCAATAGTCCGCAATATTTTGTTTTCAATTCCTTAACGTTTTCCCTAAGGGGGTTTCAGACCGTCTATTGGTCACGACTTAGAGATGCTACCCTATTTCCGGAGGGGTCTGGAAAACGTTAGTTAAACACCCAGTTCTGGATTCGTCTGCCAAACTTCTTTAATAATCTTACCTGTTTGATCGAAGTCAGCCTGGTAAGACATTGACAAAACCACCATCAGTCCCTGATCAGATTGGGCGGTGATCTGAATTTGAGCTTTAACCGTGCGATCGCGCCGTTGTTGCTCCAGTACCTGAAAGTCTTTGATATCATATTGGCGGAAAAAGTCCTGCCAAGCTGAGTAGATGGAGAGCCCCTGATAGGTTTCATTCACATCAGGTACATTGTAGGAGCGCTTAAGAACAGCATGATCACTGTAGCCATAGATTAACAGATCAGGATTAGCTGTTGCGATCGCCTGCCAGTGTTGTTGAGCCGCAGATAGGGGATTCGTGCTGACCTGATTTTTGTACAACGACAAACTCCAGACTAAAGCGATGGCACAGATGGCGTAGGATAAACGTTGTTTCCAATTCAGTTCCATACGCTTCCTCCATGAGCTGACCAGACGATGAGGTTCCCACCGTAGGGCTAAAGCTTGGCTTTCGCTTTATACCTGACCTAACAGACGCACAACCCCGATTAAAAGTTCACGGAGGAATAAGCTAAAGATTATGAAATATAAATGATGAATTATGAAAATTTATATTCAGTGGCAAAGATTCGTCGGAGTTAGCGTTTCGCTTGCACAAACAACAGTTTTCTAGTTCTCCTGGTTAAATATGAAATAGGTGTCACTCACGGATTCGAGTCCCAATGCGAGAATTGCCCGATACGTCCTCACTACCCACCCCCCTCCAACGCATCGCCTTGGTGCTGCGTACCTTTGGTAGAATTGCTTTGTGGGTACAATTAGTCCTCGGAGTTGTGTCGCTGGGGATCTTGCTCACCGGAATCGCTGGTCGTACCATTGGACCGACAGACGAGAAACAAGGTGTTGGGTTTGGCATATTTTTAGCTATTTGTGGGTTAGTCACGTTAGGTGTGGGTGTCTACATCGCATGGCGCTATACTCGCATTTCCCAACAGTTACTCGTTGGCAATACAGAAACACGACCCAGCAAAGCCGATACCCTTAAAACCATTAGGCTAGGATTAATCGTCAATATGGCGGGCATGCTATTGACGATTGTGGGTGCCCAAGCCATCATCGGCAGCATTGTGATCCGCTCGATTTCCCAACCCTCTGGCTTGACGGTGTACGAAGCCAACCGATTCGTGCGACCCTTAGACTTATTCTTGGTACAGGCGAATATCAACACCATTACAGCTCATTTTGCGGGTATCGCCATTGCCATTTGGCTGTTCAATCGCATTAATCGGTGATTCGTCATTCGTTCTTTGTCATTCGTCATTCGTCCTTTTTGCCCAGTATCCCTAAAAATCTGTGCTTGACCTAAAGCAAATCCGAGAAAATCCCCAAAGCGTCCAAGAACGCCTAGAAAAACGCGGGGCGGGTCAGTATGACCTCCAGCCCATTTTGGACTTGAATCAGCGCCAACGGGAACTAGAGACATCCCGTAGTCGCCTGCAAGCCCGTAGTAATGAGATTGGTAAACTCATCGGTCAAAAAATTAAAGCCGGGAGTCCCCCTGACGCGCCAGAAACCCAACAACTGCGAGAGGAAGGTAATCAGGTTAAAACCCAAATTAGTGAACTAGAACCTCAAGAAAAAGACCTGAAAGCAGAAATTGAGGCGCTATTACTCTCACTACCCAATCTACCCAGTCCCTCAACTCCCGTTGGTCAGAGTGAAACGGAAAATGTCGAGGTGCGCCGTTGGGGTGACGAGTATATTCCCCAGAATGACAAGATTTTACCCCATTGGGAAATTGGCGAAACCCTCGGTATTCTCAATTTTGAGCGGGCGGTGAAAGTGGCACAAAGTCGTTTTGTCAGTCTAATCGGTGTCGGTGCTGCCTTAGAGCGGGCGCTGATTAGTTTTATGCTAGATCGACAAATTGCCGCAGGCTATGTGGAAGTGATCCCACCGATACTAATTAACAGCCGCTCATTAACGGCGACGGGTCAACTGCCCAAATTTGCGGAAGAAAGCTTCAAGTGTGATAGCGATGATCTATGGCTTTCGCCCACAGCGGAAGTCCCCTTAACCAATCTTTACCGTGACGAAATTCTAGACGCCTCCCAACTCCCTATTTATCACTGCGCCTATACACCCTGCTTTCGTCGAGAAGCTGGAAGTTATGGGCGAGATACCAAAGGGTTGATTCGACTGCACCAGTTTAATAAAGTTGAGCTGGTCAAACTTGTTCATCCGAGTACCTCGGAAGCTGAACATGAAAAGCTGGTGGAAGATGCTGCTGCCATTTTAGAGGCGTTAAAACTCCCTTACCGTGTTATTGAACTCTGTACTGGAGATCTAGGATTCTCTGCCACAAAATGCTATGACTTAGAAGTCTGGCTTCCTGCTTCGGGAAAATACCGTGAAATTTCGAGTTGTTCCAATTGCGGTGATTTCCAAGCGCGACGCGGTAGTCTACGCTTTAAGGAAACGGGCAAAAAAGGAACTCAGTTTGTCCATACCTTGAATGGATCTGGATTAGCCATTGGGCGCACCCTGTCGGCAATTTTAGAGAATTATCAGCAACCTAACGGTACAGTAAAAATACCAGAGGTTCTACATTCCTATATGGGACGTGAGGTGTTGTGAGCCTTAACCCGCCTTGGCTTGAACGCGATGTTTTCTGTAGGGGTAGGTTTCACTTTTTCTCGTTCCTTGTTCATCCAAAGGCGACTAAACCTGCCCAGCCTAAGTGCAACAATTAACGAGAGAACTACCTTGATCTTCCGGGTTCTGCCCCGCTTGGCTAACGCTAACATCTGCCCAAGTATTGAAAGCGGCAACGTACAATAGAAAGGACGCAAGCAATCGTTACATTACTTCTTATGTCAATTTTGGCGGCGATCGCAGTCTTGGCGGTTTTAATTGTGGTGCATGAGCTGGGTCACTTTATGGCAGCTCGTTTGCAGGGAATTTATGCCAATCGCTTTTCCTTGGGTTTTGGTCCAGTTCTGTGGAAATACCAGGGACCCGATACGGAATATGCGATACGCGCTTTCCCCTTGGGCGGATTTGTTGGTTTCCCCGATGATGACCCCGATAGCGAGATCCCTCCGGATGACCCAAATTTACTCCGCAATCGACCCGTTTTAGACCGAGCGATTGTAATTAGTGCTGGGGTAATTGCCAACCTAATTTTTGCTTACTTTCTTCTGGTAGTGCAGGTGGGAACGGTGGGAATTACTGACTTCAAATTTCAGCCGGGAGTACAGGTTCCAGAAATTGCCGCAGAAAGTAGCTTAGTGGCGAAACAAGCAGGGATTAAACCCGGTGATGTTATTTTAGCGGTTGAGGATCAACCCTTGGGAGCCAGTCGGAATGCAATCTTTACCCTAACGACCGAAATTCAAAATTCCCCCAACCAACCCCTAGAACTGTCGATTAAGCGGGGTGAACAAACCTTGTCCCTGGACGTGACGCCAGAACCCGGAGACGATGGCAAAGGTAGAATTGGCGTACAACTGGCACCCAATGGTGAAATAGTCCGCAAGTACGCTGACGGACTTGTCGAGATGTTTACGATTGCGGCTGACGAATATCAGCGCCTGAGTACTGAAATTGCCAAGGGTTTTGGTCAACTGATTAGCAATTTTGGTGAAACGGCTGAACAAGTATCCGGTCCGGTAGCGATTGTGGCAATTGGCGCGAATATTGCCCGTTCTGATGCGGGAAATCTGTTTCAGTTTGCGGCGTTAATTAGCATCAATTTGGCGATTATTAATATCTTGCCCTTACCCGCGCTGGATGGGGGTCAACTGGCATTTTTAGCGATCGAGGGAATTCGCGGAAAACCTATCCCTACAGAAGTTCAGCAAAATATCATGCAAACGGGATTGGTTTTACTTTTAGGGTTAGGACTTTTCCTGATTGTGCGGGATACGGCAAATTTAGTTCCCTCAAGTTGGGTGCAAAATTTGTTCCAATGAAATAGTTTTGAGTTTTGAGTGTGTAGGGGCGGGTTTAACTACTATCGTTTTTTACCTCACCCAGATGTAACTAAACCCGCCCTGGCTAAGTTTTAAGTTTAGAGAGATAGCTACATCTAAATTTTGCATGAGCATCACCCGTAAATGGTCTGCTAAACAGCAACGGGCATTGGAGATTTTGATTCGCCTGAAGCGACTTTATCCGGATGCTCACTGTACACTCAATTATGACACTCCTGTACAGTTACTGGTGGCGACGATTCTCTCGGCACAATGTACGGATGAACGAGTGAATCAGGTGACACCGGAGTTGTTTCGCCAATTCCCTAATGCTAGAGCGATCGCGCAGGCAGATATTGAGGTGCTGGAAGCCTTGGTGCGTCCAACTGGATTCTATCGCAATAAGGCGAAAAATATTCAAGGGGCTTGTCGGATGATCGTCGCCGAGTTTGGCAGTCAGATTCCGAGACGTATGGAACTGCTGATCAAATTACCGGGTGTAGCTCGCAAAACTGCCAATGTTGTGCTAGCCAATGCCTTTGATATCCACGAGGGAGTGACGGTGGATACTCATGTCAAGCGCTTGACTCAGCGTCTGGGTTTGACGGAACATAGTGACCCCATTCGCATCGAACGTGATTTAATGCGACTGTTGCCTGTGGAAGACTGGGAAAACTGGTCAATTCGGTTAATTTACCATGGTCGGGCAATTTGTCAGGCGAAGAAGCCGAAGTGCAATGCTTGCTTACTGGCTGATTTATGTCCCAGTGCTAGGATTGAGGGATGATGGGGAGCAATGTAGAGACGTAGCATGCTACGTCTGGGAGCAGGGGGAGTGATTTCCTAATCAATAAATGACGAATGACAAATGACGAATGACAAATGACCAATGACAAATGACCAATGACAAATGACCAATGACAAAGGACGAATGACAAAGATAAGATAGGAAACAGTGTCTTTATTTAGGGAAACGCCAAAGACTCATGGCTAAAAAAGGAATGATTGAGCGCGAGAAAAAGCGCCAGAAGCTGGTTGAGAAGTATGCGGCTAAGCGAGCAGCACTGAAAGAACAGTTTGATAATGCGTCCTCTCCGGCTGAAAAACTAGAGATTCACCGGAAGATCCAACAGTTACCCCGCAGTAGTGCGCCGAATCGGGTACGGAATCGCTGTTGGGTAACTGGGCGTCCCCGGGGCTACTATCGGGATTTTGGTCTATCTCGCCATGTGCTGCGGGAATGGGCGCATAAAGGATTACTCCCAGGAGTAGTCAAGTCGAGTTGGTAGATTTGGGTCATTGGTCAATCGTTCTTAACCAAAGATAAAGGACAAAAGACCAATGACTGATGACTAATTCCCACAGCAACGGTCAATACCCAGACTGTCGAGGAGCAAATCGCTAACCGCGTTGGCGATCGCGAATTCACTATAGAAGCTTTCTCGGAAGTCGAAAGCCTGCATTTCGGTGACAATGGCAATGACCAAAGAACCGACATCGTTTTCGCCTTCTAAGCGTTGGCGGACAAAGATTTGGGAGGCGCGATCGGCAATGTCCTGATTTGCTGGTTCTGGTAGAAATTCATGATCCAGCCAATACACCAAAGCGTCTCGCAACCATTTTCCTTCCTGCTGGGCATTTTCAGCAGGGGGAAGGGTAACTGGGGGAATGGGTTCAGCCATAAAATCTCAAAAGTTAGCTGTCTACAGTCAAACGGTTCATTTTCGGGATGGGAAAGCTACTATTCTGGGGACATAAGCTGTTCGGCATTGAAACACCTTATTGCCAATAATTGCGAAGTCCTTGTTGTGCGAACGCTACTGATACTTTCTATCTCCCTTGTCTCCCCTATATGCTACTTATGACCACAACTTGGTATTAACCCTACATACTGTTTAAAATTTGTCAACCTCAAAAATTGAAGTCCTGTGACCAGCATAATTGAGAAAGTAATCTTGGATTTAATCAGGGAGATGTCATTTTTAAGCATAGCGAAATTATGTCTGATCAGGGAAATCTTAAAATGGTGTTTAGCGATTCGAGAACAGGGACTCTCAACCGAGTTCTAGTACTATGGAGTTAAATATTCCGACAATAATTCAAGGATATGCTCAAGGCTATTTTTTGATGGCGGATGAAACCCGATCACTAGGGTGGTACTCTAGTCGCCAGCGAGCAATCATTCCCTTAGATGAGCGGTTTCGCTATCCTAAATCTCTACAACGGGTTCTCAATCAGAAGCGGTTTAGCACGGCAATTAACCGAGACTTTAAAGGAGTTGTGGCAGGTTGTGCCAATCGGGAAAGCACCTGGATTTCTCCGGAACTCCAGGAAATTTATTGGTTACTTTATCAGGAAGGTTGGGCGTATAGCTTTGAAACGTGGCAAGGAAATGAACTAGCGGGTGGGATTTTAGGGATTGTGATTGGCGGCGCGTTTATTGGCGAATCCATGTTTTATCGGATTCCCGAAGGCTCGAAGGTGGCGTTAGTCAAATTAGTCGAGCGGTTGCGATCGCGCGGCTTTTTGTTGTTTGATGTACAAATGATGAATCCTCACTTGGCTCGCTTTGGCGCTGGTACGATAGAGGAGCAAAAGTATCAGGTGCTACTACGACAGGCGTTGCGACGGCGATGTTATTTTGATCGGATTCCGGTATGAAATTCAGGGAACTTCAGATTAGAAATAGGCAACAGCCAGGGATTGAGGGTTTTTACAATTCTTAACTCACCAGCCCCGAAGGGGCGGGTGTGGGGTGTGGGGTGTGGGGTGTAGGGGAGGAGACTAGCCCCTACACCCTGCGCTTGATCGCACGTCACTTAATCAAATCCCCGTAAACTTAGATTCCCTGGCTGTCGAGGGCTTAACCGGGTTGAGTGGTTAACAACTCCGCAGGTAAACGCTTGAATGTCAGCCGTTCGTTCTCCACATCCACAAATATGGTATCGCCGTCACTAAACTCACCCCGCAGCATAGCTTTAGCCAATTGGGTTTCTAATTCCCGTTGAATCGCCCGTTTCAGGGGACGTGCGCCGTACACAGGATCATACCCAACTTCAGCTAAGTAATCGATCGCGGCTTCTGATAGCTTCAGTGACATTTGCCGTTCGGCTAACCGTGTTTCCAGTAGCTGGGTTTGTAGGGAGACGATATGGCGTAACTGGTGTTTTTGCAGGGCGTGGAAGATAATCACTTCATCAATCCGGTTCAAAAACTCTGGACGGAAACTCGTCCGCATCGCATCCATGACTCGTCCCCGCATTTCGTCATAATGGGTATCATCCCCGGCTAAGTCGAGAATGTACTGTGACCCAATATTGCTGGTCATGATAATCACGGTATTCTTGAAGTCTACCGTATGTCCTTGAGCATCGGTGACTCGACCATCATCGAGGATTTGCAGCATAATATTAAACACATCATTATGCGCCTTCTCGATTTCGTCAAAGAGAATCACCGCATAGGGGCGTCGCCGAATCGATTCGGTTAACTGTCCCCCTTCTTCGTAGCCAATATAGCCGGGAGGCGCACCAATGAGGCGAGAGACGGCGTGTTTTTCCATGTATTCCGACATATCAATCCGCACCAAGGCGTCTTCGGTGTCGAAGAGATAGGCGGCGAGGGCTTTTGCCAATTCGGTTTTCCCCACACCCGTCGGACCGAGGAAAATGAAGCTAGCGGTGGGACGATTGGGATCAGATAATCCTGCACGCGATCGCTGAATTGCATCGGCTACCGCAGTAACGGCTTCTTCTTGTCCGACGACTCGTTGATGCAGTTCGTCTTCGAGTTGTAGGAGTTTCTCTTTCTCGGATTCTACCAGTTTGCTGATCGGAATTCCGGTCCACTTGGAGATAATTTCGGCAATATCAGACTCGGTGACTTCTTCCCGCAACAGGGACTTACCACTGGTTTGGGTATCGTTTAACTGGTGTTCCGAGGCTTGTAAGGATTGTTGTAACTGGGCGAGTTTGCCGTATTTGAGTTCAGCCGCCCGATTCAAATTATATTCCCGTTCGGCTTGGCTGATTTCTATATTGACGCGATCAATTTCTTCTTTAATCCCTTGAATCCGATCCAGAACGTCTTTTTCCGATTGCCATTGGGCGTTTAAGGTGCGTTGTGCTTCTTTTAGATTAGCGAGTTCTTGTTCCAGACGCTCTAACCGTTCCATAGAAGCCGGATCACTATCTTTTTGTAAAGACAGCTTCTCCATTTCCAGTTGCAGGATTTTGCGATCGATTTCATCGAGTTCTTCCGGTTTGGAGGTAATCTCCATTTTCAGTCGGGCGGCGGATTCATCGACTAAATCAATAGCTTTATCGGGGAGGAAGCGATCGCTAATATACCGGGTGGAGAGTGTGGCGGCGGCGACTAAGGCACTATCAGAGATTTTAACCCCGTGGTGAACTTCGTAGCGTTCTTTTAAGCCTCTGAGGATGGAAATGGTATCCACGACACTGGGTTGATCGACAAAGACTTGTTGGAAACGCCGTTCTAAGGCGGCATCTTTTTCTAAATATTTGCGATACTCATCTAAGGTGGTTGCGCCAATACAGCGCAACTCGCCTCTAGCCAGCATGGGTTTGAGTAAATTCCCCGCATCCATCGATCCTTGTGTCGCCCCTGCACCGACAACGGTATGGATTTCATCAATGAACATGATGATTTGTCCCTTGGAGTCGGTGACTTCTTTAAGAACCGCTTTCAATCGTTCCTCAAATTCCCCTCGGAACTTCGCCCCGGCGATTAACGCCCCCATATCTAAGGCGATTAATTTGCGATCTTTGAGGGATTGGGGAACATCTCCGGCGACAATTCGCTGGGCTAATCCTTCGGCAATAGCCGTTTTACCCACTCCAGGTTCCCCAATCAAAACCGGGTTATTTTTGGTGCGACGGGAGAGAATTTGGACAGTGCGGCGAATCTCATCATCTCGCCCAATCACGGGGTCAAGTTTGCCCTCTCTAGCCGCTTCGGTTAAATCCCGTCCATACTTGTCTAGGGCTTCGTATTTGCCTTCTGGGTTTTGATCAGTCACAGTTTGGTTCCCCCGAATCTGGGTAATCGTATTTCTCAGCGTTTGTTCGTCTAGTTTAAATTCCTGAAATAGGCTTTTGCCAAAGCGATCGTCTTTCACATACGCTAACATCAGATGCTCTACGGAGATGTAGTCATCGTTAAATTCTTTACGGTAAGCATCAGCCCGATCTAACAATGTATCCAGGCTACGCCCCATATAAATCGAGGAACTACTCCCGGAAACCTTGGGTTGGCGCTGGATAAAGGCGTCGGTGGCTTCCCGGATTCGCTGTACCGGGATTTGGGCTTTATTGAGAATGCTGATCGCCAGCCCCTCTTGATCCAGCAGGGCTTTCATCAAATGTTCGCTTTCAATTTGTTGTTGCTGGGCGGCTTTAACCACATCTGGGGTATGGGCGAGGGCTTCCCAGGCTTTTTCGGTAAATAGATTGGGATTATTGGGTTGCATAGTCAGTTGTTACCGTAGAGAATTTATTTAACTGACCTTATTGTAAGAAGCGGCTGGCGATGGCTGGATCGGTGTTCACTGCTTTTTTACGGGGTATTTCAGCACCACGGAGGTACGCCAGAAGGCAGAAGGCAGAAGGCAGAAGGCAACAGTAATCTATTTTATTTCACCGTAGGGACACGGCATTGCCGTGCCCTACAAGTGCCAACCCTCCTGAAACTGAGGAAACTACCGTTATTAATTTATGCCAGCTAAAGATTTATTTCACAATACCGTTAGAACAGCACTTGAAAAAGATGGATGGAGAATTACTGATGATCCGCTGTTTCTTAAAGTTGATAGTCTTGATTTTTATGTGGACTTAGCCGCTGAGAGAATGTTAGCCGCAGAGAAAGCTGGTCAAAAGATAGCTATCGAGATAAAATTTTTTTTAGGATTATCTATAGTGACTGAGTTTCATACAGCCCTTGGTTAGTTTCTCAATTATCGTTCTGCGTTAAGAAAGAAGCAACCAGAACGGATTTTATATTTAGCAGTGTCTTTCGATAGTTACGCTGATTTTTTTGCTGGCAGTTTTATTCAAGATGTTATCGCAGAGCATCACTTAAGACGGTTGATTTTTGACCCAGAGAGAGAGGAGATTGTTTTATGGATAAACTAAACTATCGTCAACTGGTGCAAGCAATCCTGAAACGTCATGTAGGCAATGGTTTAAACAGTAATACAGAAGTTCAACTGATATTTGATCCAGAGCGCGATCGCTACCAAGTCTTGCATATCGGTTGGGAAGGGTTGAGTCGCGTCTTTGGTTGCATTATCTATGTAGAAATTAAGGATGGAAAGATTTGGATTGAGCGTGATGGAACAGAAATCGGAGTGGCTAATGAATTAGTTGAAGCTGGCGTTCCCAAGCAAGATATTGTTTTAGCCTTTCATGCTCCCTATAAACGTAAGTTTACTGAATTTGCGGTTGGTTAGAGTACGGAACTCTCATGTAGAGGTGGCTTTTTTACGGCGTATTTCAGCACCACGGAAGTATGCCAGAAGGCTTTCAGAAGGCAGATGGCAGGAGACAGGAGGCACCAGTAATCTATTTTATTTCACCGTAGGGGCACGGCATTGCCGTGCCCTACAAGTGCCAACCCTACTAAAACATTATGTAGGCAACCATTTAAACAGATTTTCACGTTGCTGCCTCCAATACGGCTAAGATTTTACCCAAATTGTCCAAGCTATACTCAACTGGAGAAATACTGACAGCTTTGCCATTGATCTGCAATAATTTCCAGCGATCGCCTGTTGTTACTGCACCATACACAATGTCACTCTGGTTGAATATCTGGGCGGCAATCATTGTAGCAAGGCATTGCCCTAACTCAGCAACAATACTCTCATTTTTGGCTTCGACAATCGTCAAAATCGGAGCTTTGATGTAATAGAATTCATCCGATGCCGTGACAATAAAATCGCAGCGTCCCTTTAAGCCCAGTTCTTCGTTGACGTTGAAGGTTTTACCCGAAAATACAACCACATTTTTTCTCCGACGCAATTCGTTCAGGATGGGAGTGATAATTAGTTCTGACCTAGCTTTTTCAGTATTGGTGGCTAAGGCAAGCAGTACATTATCTTCCAAGTCTTGAACTAATCGAGGACTGGGTTCAACGGGTTCTATGTTGGCTGTCCAATTGGTTCGTTCATCTAACACTAACTCGAACATTTCCTGTACAATTGGCAGGGTAAACTGTTCGTAAGATGTGGGCTTATCGGTCATTAAACATACTCCTTCACTGATCAATCTACTACTCCAAGCTTTGGCTGTACTCTATCTTATTTCACAGCAAGGGTACGGCAATGCCGTGCCCCTACAAGTGCCAACCCTCCTGAAACGTCATGTAGGCATAATGTAGGGGCGGGTTTAGGGATAAACCTTGGATGCGACACCGCTAGCGTTACTGCAAAACCCGCCCTCCCCCTACCTAAAATTGGGGAATAAATTTGATGATTAAATCAGGCGCACATTGGAAAAGGGCGCACGGAGCGTGCCTACAGTTCGTTCCTTTATCCTATTTGAATCCCGCGCCATAGCCATCGTGTAGGGGCGGGTTTAGGGTTAAACCTTGAATCAACACTGCTAAGCTATGTTCAAAACCCGCCCTTAATCCTTGGCATCTCACTCAACGCTAAAATGAACATAACCGTTAGCGTTACAGTTCAAGAGTGTCAGATGTCAGTCAGTCCTACCGTTTCTCCTCCTCCCTTAGAAAATGGCGATCGCCTCACCCGCATCGAATTTGAGCGTCGCTATCAGGAAATGCCAGAGAATAAAAAAGCCGAATTAATTGAAGGAGTGGTTTACGTGGCTTCACCCGTTCGTGCTAACCGTCACGGTAGACCCCATGCCAAAATCATCACCTGGTTAGGAACATACGGGGTGGCGACACCAGGAGTCGATGTGCAGGATAATACTACAGTCCGTCTGGATGCAGATAACGAACCGCAACCCGATGCCTTACTGCGAATTGAACCAGAAGTTGGGGGAAACTCTCGGATTAGTGAGGATGATTATATTGAAGGCGCACCAGAGTTAATCGTAGAAGTAGCCGCTTCCAGTGCCTCTTATGACTTAAATGATAAACTCAATGCCTATCGTCGCAATGGTGTCCAAGACTATATTGTGTGGCAAAGTTATGAAAATCGTATTGATTGGTTTCGCTTAGAAGCGGGGAGATATATTTCCTTAGAACCCGATGAAGCGGGGATTATTCGCTCTCGTGTTTTTCCGGGATTATGGCTAGCGGTGAATGCGTTGCGCGAGGGGAATTTAGCTGAAGTTTTGGCAGTGTTGCAGCAGGGAATACAGACAGCAGAACATCAGGCATTTGTCCAGCGTTTAAATCCCCAGGGGTAATCTTAATGTAGGGGCGCAAATACGTGCGCCTAAAATCGTTTCAAGCCCTAAACGATTAAACCCAGGGCGACCCAATCCAATTAAGTGGAATCGTGTTGTTCATTGATGCAAGCGGGTCGCCCCTACCGCCAGAATTGTTTCAAGCTACGCTATTAAGCTGAGGGCGACCCGATCCAATTGAGTGGAATCGTGTTATTCATTGATGCAAGCGGGTCGCCCCTACCGCCAAAATCGTTTACAGCTACGCTATTAAGCTGAGGGCGACCCGATCCAATTGAGTGGAATCGTGTTGTTCATTGATACAAGCGGGTCGCCCCTACAGTTCATTAAATTCCTCGCCATAGCCATCGTGTAGGGGCGGGTTTAGGGATAAACGTTGAATCAACACCGCTAACTTTTGTGCAAAACCCGCCCTTCATCATTGGTGTCTCACCCATCATTGTGTCGGGGCGGGTTTAATCATTATTGCCGCAATTTTTTCAGTGTTTTGATCACTTCCTGAGAGGACTTCATATCCCCTTGCTCATAAAACACTTTCGCCGCTTTCTGAAAATCGGCAATTGCTCGTGGTTTATCTCCCAGACGACGATAAGCAAATCCGCGACAGGTTAACGCCGTGGCATTATTTGGATTATCCTGTAAGACATAATTAAACGCTTCAATAGCGCCGTGGAAGTCTTCCTGATTCAACTTGTGTACGCCGATCTTATGGTACTCTTGATGCGTTGGTTCATCCGTCACCACGGATACAGGTTCTGGGGAGAACGGAGTCGCCAAAGATCGGGTTTTCACCATGTCTAAATCCGCGATCGCGCCTTGGTAATCCCCCATCGCTGAACGCACGGTGCTGCGTTGGTTATAAGCTTCTGTATACTTCGGATCGAGATTCAATACCTGATTATAGGCATTCAGCGCCGCTTGATAATCGCCTAATTGATAGCGTAAATGTCCTTGAACCATTAACCCTTGAATCAGTTTCGATTCATCATCCTCAACGGCGTCGGTTTCTTGATTCAATGTATTGGCAATCTGTTGGAAAAATGCCTTCGCCGCCACGGGTTCTAGGCGCATCGCTTGGTCAAAATCCTCAATACTTCCCCAATTTTCTCCCAATTGCAACCGCACATAACCGCGATTCAGATACGCTTGAGCATCATTGGGGTTCAATTCCAAGACATGATTAAAATCTGCGATCGCTTCCTGATAGGCTCCTAAAGCGATGTGATTCATCCCCCGGTTAAAATAAGCCGCCGCCAGATTCGGATTAATCGCTAAAGCGCGATCGCAATCTACAATCGCATCTTGATAAGCTTCTAGTTCAAACCGGGCAATTCCTCGATTCAGATACCCTTCAGCTAAGTTCGGATTCATCCGAATCACTTGATCACAATCCGCGATCGCACCCTCATAATCTTCTAATGCCAACCGCAGCATACTACGATTCAGATACCCTTTAGCATAATTCGGCTCAATTTGCAAGGCTTGATTATAATCCTGCATCGCGCCCCAGCGATCATTAAGAGTCGCCAGAATCAAACCGCGATCGCTATAAGCTTGGGCATTTTGAGGATCAAGCCGTAACACCTGATCAAAATCCCCGATCGCACCCAAAGCATCTCCCTGACAATAGTGACTCATTCCCCGATAATGGTAAGCCTGCACCAAATCGGGATTAATCTGCAACGCTTGGTTAAACGCCGCGATCGCACGGCGATAGTCCCCTTGTTGAAACGACGCGATTCCCTGACTCAAAAAGGTATGGGCGTCAGATTGCACATCCTTTATCCCAGTCGAGGGATTCTCGGATAGTTTAGAATTCCCTGATAAAACCATAGTCTCATCCTGCTGATGCTTATCGCCACTCATGTCCGTCAACCGAACAGTTTTTCCTCTTCTTGTTTCGCCGGTGCGATCGCTTCATCCGGATTCGTTATTCGTCTTATGTCATTTGTCATTTGTCATTTGTCATTTGTCATTTGCTTACTTCCCTAGCCAGCAATATCCCCCAGAAGGGCGGGTTTAGTTAAGTTATCCGTTTTGCGCCATAAGTTATCCGTCAAACCCGCCCCTACACCCTCTGCTTCCCCTGCTCCCCCTGCTCCACTCTCACGGTACCAATTTCCTGATAAGCTAAAACGCATTTAAATCGTGTATTAGCTGTTGCCTGTTGCCTGTTGCCTGTTGCCTTTCAGAGTTTGAGGTATCCCAATTTAAATGCCGAACAGCTTACTGAGCGTTTGCCACTTTTCTACATCTTCACCACTCCGAACAGGTTCTGGTGTGGAAATGGCTCTCACTTCATCAAAGAAAACCTGACTGTAGGGAATAACTAACTCTGTGGCTAATTTTTTTTGAATGGCTTGATCAAGATGCTGGTAAATCAAACTTAAATGGGGATTGAGAACATAATTAGAGGGTTTAGCCGAGTTATTGCGTAAGGTTTCGGAAATCTGAGTTAGAATTGCCGATGGGTGGAACTGCACAAATAATGTCTTGGTGTATAGATCGCTATAGCCAACCTGATCGATATCCAGCATAAACCCAGAAACATTCTTTACCGCTGTTTCGATTAATTTATCAATTGATTCATCAGCCGTATAGTTTTCCGAATAGATAGTGACGTGAGGCTCAAACCTGGGCGCATTATGGGCTTTAGCTAGAGAATTTATCATCTCTTGAAAAAAGGGTTGATAAGCTGCTGATGGTATCAGCCAGAACGATATCTTAGTATTCATTTGGTATCTAGAGCTGTATATCCCATGTAGGGGCGGGTTTAGGGAAATAATTAACCCAGAAATTAATAACTTTTCTACAAAACCCGCCCTTCCTCCCCCTCACACTCAACTGATCACCTAAATCCCAAATTTACAGAATAGCGACGATGAAAGTTATGATTAGGGCGGGTTTCGTTGTTTAATTTAAGATAGGTTTCCTCATTTTATCCCTAAACCCGCCCCTACAAGTAACTGATGATCGTTCGTATGGGTCAATTCAGAAATCATCCTCAGAGAAATCTGACAAGTCCGGTGGAACGACAACCCGATCAACCGAAACTTTATGACTTTCCCGTTCACTGTCTAAATCGACAGTAATTGCTTCAAACCGAATTTCCACTGTACCAAAAGGTACAACTAACTGGGTTAAGGCTTCTAATTCCCCCGATTTATTGGGGCTTAAATCCATTAACCAACGGGGTCCATCCAGTAGGGAGCGACTTTGACGATCTTGAACCCATAATTTAACGCCTAAGCGAGCCGAATGAGGGTTCAATTTAATCTTTAGCAGTACAGGTTCCCCAGCCGCTAGTTCCTGAGTCGGGATGAATAGTTCTGGTGTGGGTAAGGGCGTCCCTAAGTCGAGTTGAGCCATGTCAGAAGTTCTCAGGTGTGATTGCGCTCCTGTTTCTGTCTCAATGGTTCTTGAACCAACTGGACCAGACGCTGAGGATTCGGTAGTCGAGGGTTCATCCTCAACCACAATTTCTCGCTCCAACAACTCCTCACGATTCAAGGGAGGATGATCGGGTTGGATGGGGGGTTCGAGTTTCGGGATCTCCTCATGATTTAGACTCCCTACCTCCTCGGTGTCTTCATCCCACATCGATTCATCAAAGCCATTTAATCCTTGATCTTCATCATCAGAGGATGGCGGAATTTCTTCGGGTTGAGCAAATAATGGATCAACCTCTGGCTCGGATAGTTCCCCTTCCAACTCAACCAACTCCTCGCTAGAGGGTAACTCCACTTTCAGCCATTCAGCTAAATCCGTATCCGTCATTAACGCATTCAAACGCCCCCAGAATCGCTCATTCAGGTTGAGTTCAGTGAAAGCGCGATCAACCGCGATCGGATCTTGATCGATGGGTGCAGCACTTGACATCGCGGCTGTTTTCCACTCGGATAAGTCTGGATTCGCTATCTCCTCTCCCTGGGATGATTCGGGTTCCGCCTCTGGTGTTGATGTCCAGACATCGGATATCTCGGTGGACTCTGTAGAAGCCTGTTCAGATGTTTCTGCTAAGGCGGCGAGATTGTCCTCTAGGGGGGGCGTTTCATTTGAGGGTTCAGCGGACTCAGTTCCGGTTTCCGCCTGCACAGAGGCTTCAGTGACAGCCGTGTTAGGAACAGAGATATTCTCGTTTGTTTCCCCCTCGCCTGTTTCCTGCACCAGAGATTCGGTGACAGATGAGTCGATTACGAAGTCTTCTGTTGTATCGTCGGGTGCTGAAGGCGTGGTTTCGGTTGTCTGTTTATCAGTGGGTTCAACAGCTTGCGATCGCGTTTCTGTTTCTGGCTGGATTTGATCAAGGGATTCCGATGCTTTTCCTGGGGTTGGTTTGGGCTGAGAAAAGGTAGGCAAATCCAGGGATTTGGTTAATCCGGGCTGGGATTGGGGGTGATAAAGCTGTGGGGGTAAAGGTTGATGGGATGAGGGTTGGTAGATTAAAGGCTTACGGCTGTTCGGATTATCAACCAGATCAAGAAATATCTGATTCAGAGGAATTGACTGTGACGTGGGTTGTGGGGTAGAAATTTTAGGAGTTGTGTCTTCCGATTTTGTCCAATTTCCCGATTGAACCGCAACTAACAATTCATCTAAATCTACCGTGACTGTAAACGGTTGACTGGCTAATGCTGTCCCCGTTGATTCGTACAGGTTAACTTTTCCTAGTAATAAACAGGTTTTGCTGTCTGAGGGAATCTCTAGAGTCTGGCTAAAAGTGACGGGAAATGCGGGTGCAGCTATGGGTGTTCGTACATCCACGACAACCTCTCCGGTTTGCGGATGACGTAATTCATAGTGTAGGATGCCCTGAAACTGATTCGTCTCACTGGGTACAGTTTCCCTAGAGTCTAGCTGATGCACATTGAACTGATCCACCTGTCCGGCTACCGTCAAGGATTCTCCCCGTTGGGTGACTAAAGCTTCCTCCTCTAAGGTTAATGTTAATCCTTGCCATAGCGTCTCCTCTGGTGAGGAAAATTCAGATTCTGTGGGGATGGGAATGGGCAATTCTGAAGACTCAGAGGCTTCAAATTCTTTGATCACCGGATCAAGTACCTGTTGCAACACTTGCTCTAGCATTTGCAGGGATTGATCCAAGATGGGGTTTGAGATAGGAGATGGGGAAGAGTTAGAGGTTTGGATGGGGATATCGGGTTCGGGAATCCCTAACTCAGGTAAGACTTCTGGGGAGGGAGAGGGGGCGTTTTTTTCTAGTGGTGTCGTTTCCTCTTCATCCCCAGTTTTGCCATTTGTTGGTTGGGAAAGGGAGTGTTCTGTATCCGTTGGCGAGGTTTCTGTCGCCGCTATAGGGGTTTGAGGGAGGGGCTGAGTTTGGGGTAAGGTGATGGTCTCAGTTAGAGTAGGTAACTCAGTTGGAGAGGGGGATTGGGCGGATTGGGCGACAGGGTGAGATGAGTCGAGTGAATCATTATCCGCGATCGCAGGTTGCTCTTGTGTCTCTGGGCTATGGAGGGAAGTGATCAATGGCGGGTGAAGTTCCTCAGGATGCGCGGAGTCATTATTTACCGTTTCAGAAGTGATCTCATGTCCTTCTGCCTTCTCTGCGCCTTCTGCCTGATTGAAAACCTCACTCACCTTAGGTACAACCGATAACTGTACCGTTTCCTGCCAGGAATTGCCCAGAAAATCAGACATAATATCGCCACAGCAGCGCAACTCCCACAGACCGGGCTTAAGATAGGTAAAGGGAATAATCACCATTAACCCATCAGGGTTAGTACGGCGCGATCGCTTTTGATACCGTCGCTTGGGTGGTGTTTGATTAGTATCGGTATGCGTCACGCAAATTTCCACATCGGTGTTGGCGAGACTCGAATGAGCCACTACCCGGTATCGACCCACATCCAAGTCAAGCTTAGGGGATTTGATCGGTAACCAAGTGCGATCGCCCTCTTTTTGGAGTAGAAATTCCCAATAGTCCATAATCGTTAACGATTCTTGATTAAGTCGTGAGTAGGTTATAGTGAGTCAAAATTTGGTTAACTCGTTCTCGACTCACCGCATCAGAATCATCAGCATGTTGAATCCATAACCCCTCTACTTGACTTTGATTGTAATCAAACGTCTGGGACATTTGGGGGATTAGCTCAACGTCTACTCCTTCTACTTGCCGTAAATGAGCCGCCACCTCTCGATAAACGGCTAAAGGTAATCTCGAACCAGATACATAGTATCGTAGTGATTGGCTTGCCACAGGCTGTACGTTTTAATTCAATCGTTTACATTATCGGGTATATTCAGAAAGAGACGCGCCATGGCACGTCTCTACAAACACATTCATCAGCGCAAGTAATCTCAACGATCACGCGGGTGGCGGTGGCAAGGAACCTGTAGAGGATTCGGCTTGTGCTGGAGTTCCCGCCGGTTCTTCACCAACTTGTCTAGCCACTTCTTGACCATATTGCTCCAGAACAACCACTGGCGTCGGACCGCGATTCACTTCAATCCGCTTAACCAGAACTTGTCCGTTGGAAATCCTTTGTCCTTCTTGGACGTAGCGGCTTGGTTCATCGGGAACTTTGACAATAGCTCGAGGCACATTGCCAATTTGGACTACGCCCTCAACTTCCACTTGCCTAGCTAGTGTAGGGTCTGGTAATTTTGGCAGTTCGGGAACCAAGGGAGGGGGTTCCGGAACCGGACTGCCACTGGCTGTCTTACTACCTGGTTTCCCTCCATTACCACCGTTGGCAGTAGTTCCCCCTGGTGAGGTTGCTGCTCTTGGTACTACATTAGAGCCGTTGCCACCTGTGCCACCTGTGCCACCTGTGCCACCTGTGCCACCTGTGCCACCTGTTCTTCTGCTTTGATTGCCACCGCCTGGACGACCTGGACTACCATTACCCGTCCCTCTCTGAACTGGAGGCGGGGGGACTCGCGGCACAACAGGTACAGGTATAGATTGTCCTTGTGCTTGAGGATTAGGCGATACGGTTACTTCCGGTTTTAGGGTAAGAGTAGCAAAGGGATCGCTGCGTCCTTTTTCTACTTTTCTAACTTGTTCCTGGGGTGACCCACTTTGGATCAACCCTGAGGCTGTCGGTAATCTGGGCTGCGTGTCTACATCAGGATTTTTAAAGGGAGCGACTTCCGGTGGAGGTTCTGCGCTTGGCGATTCCTCTGTCGTCGGCTCTGGCACTTCGCCAATTGGTTCAGTCTCGTCCCCCTGACAACCTCCTATGTACAATGCTAATACTGTGATCAACCCAACTAATAATTTTTTATGCATGATCGAGTCCCCCCATATTTTTACAGAAGACACCACACAGAACACCCCAATTAGAAGTGACATCATCCCACACCAAATCAAAGATTCTGGTGTGGGCTTCCAAGCTTCACAACTTGGATTTCCTGGTTTTTCCCCTTCGGCTACGCGGTAGCTGAGCCTGTCGAAGCTCAGGGGATTTCGACACTTACCTAGACTGAGACGAGTACATTTCAGTCCCCGGTAGACCGTCTGCACAGGCAGTTTCAATTCCCGCTAGCCCAGCGGTACTGGTTCGTTTGATTTGCCTTGGTTATTGACGCTTCGACTCCGCGAGGGCGTCAATTATCGAATTCGAGAATCAACTCACGGTGCAGCAATTTCAACTAGCTTTGTGATTTGTGAGCAGATGTATCCAAGGATGATGTCAATTTACCACATTGATGTTGGGGGAGTCCAGTGTATCCCAGCGCCCAATTAAAAATTATGGCGTGGGTCTTATTGCTCCCCCTCTCCCCCCACAGTTAGATAAATTTCAACGTATTCTCTCTACCTACTATTATAGTAAAAGCGTTGTGGAAGCTTTGACTGCTATCGGCTACTAGCGATCGCGCCATCATCTTTGACACTTACTATTCCCCACCATTCATAATATTTTTCATGGCGTTGAGTCCTTTTTTCATGCGGCGAGACACGGTTACCACACTAATATTCAACAACTCTGCCACTTCTTTCTGAGTTAAGTCATATAAAAAGACAAATTCTAAAACCTCGCGAGTCCGTTGTTCTAGGTGAACCAGCGCTTGTTGCAAGCGAATTTGGTCTTCTTGTGCCAGTTGAAAACTGCGATATCCTGGATCAGGGACAATATCACCCAAACTGGTTGTGCCATCTTCTTCGTCACCAACAGGCGTATCTAGGCTCAGAGGTTCTCGATTCTGATGCGCTAGTTTAATTTCTTGCCATTCGGCTAGAGGAATTTCAAGAACTTCCGCTACTTCTGCATCGGTGGGTTGGCGATTGAGTTCCTCTCGTAACTGGCGAATAATAGCGATAGACTGTTGTTGTAGCGCCAACCAGCGCCGGGGGATACGAATACAACCGCCGCGATCGCGCAAATAGTGCTGAATTTCACCACGAATGTAGGGAATAGCAAAGGAACTAAAGGCATTACCCTTGCTGGGAGCAAATCGCTCAATCGCTCGAATCAGACCTAGACAGCCAACCTGTAGCAAGTCTTCATAGCTTTCTGTACATTGATTGACCCAATAATGAGCTTCTCGTCTAACTAGCCCAATATTGAGATACACTAGCTGGTTGCGAATCTCTGCGGATTTGGATTGCTGATAGTCTCGCAGCAGTCGCAGGCTTTCGTGTTTTAGTTCTTGTTCGTGGGTAATGGAAGTCAGCATAGCAAAAGTAAGGGGGTAGAAGCGTACTTTGAGTGAGAACCCTTAACTCAAGCCAGCGGTTCGGTGGGAAATTTGCTGCTGGAATCTAGAGGTTCGGATCACTACAGGTCAGGATCACTAATAGATTAGCCAGCTACAGCCGTTTTTCACAAGTACGGCTACCACAACGCCAGGAAGCAGGAGTAGGGTAAACCCATGAGCTAACGTTTTGGCTAATCTTCAAGGAAAGCAGTCAGTACACCCTAATATCGCACCATGTTACAGCAGGACTCCCGTTTGGGGAACAAAATTTAGCTGAAAGTTCTAAGCTTGTATAGTAGTTTATCGAAAGCATACCCCATTCAGTTAAGTATAACTCATATTTGCGATCGCTCCAGAGAACAGAGAAGCCTCCTAGTGCAGTGAGCAGGGAAATCACTGAACAGCGAACATCTCCCCCAGCTTCCCCTAACCACAACACGTATTCAGCAGCCCCTAACTAATTTCTTGCCAACCATTTCTGAGCGTTCAATCGCTGTATGGTATAAAACACCAGCAGATCGAGAGACACTTTGCGTTCATCAATCATAAATGACTCAAGGGTACTGGGCTTAGCTCCCTTGGGCGAACAGGAGAAGGCTTTTTGCGCCTTTATATCCTCATCGGGGAAATATACGTTAAATTGACGCTGACCATTAGCGAAGCGACCAATGACTTGCCAGCAGTCTGGCTGGGTACTTAGACCGGGAATCGTAAATTTTTCCTTGACAAAATTGACCTCTACATCATCGACACCTTGTTCACCAAAGGCAGTCTTTAACGCGGGTAGGTACTCTTGTTCGATAAATTCCGGGAACGGTTTGTCCTCAGGTGCTGGCGGTTTCTCTTTTTTGGCTTTAGAGGATTTAGGTTTAGCCCCTTGAGCGTCCGGATTAGATTTGTTTTTTTCTGGCATAACGACTTACTTGCAGGTTTTTCTGATAATTTCTCTTTATATTTTTACAGAAAAAGGAGCCATCAATTAACCTGTTGCCCATCTCTTTGCCGGAATTCATCCGGATTAACCGCCACTGACAGGGGGGATTAGGACAACCTCATCTCCTGCTTGCAAAATCGTATCCGGTTCAACAAACTGGAGGTTGATACCAAAACGAGTCAAATCCCGCCAGGGTTTCAGTTGAGGATGTTCGGCGATTAAGCTATCCAGAAGGACAGATACAGGGGTTTGGGCGGGGAACTCCCGTTGAAGTTCAGGGACGCCGTAGGCGTCTTGATAAGCGGCGAATAGTTTGATGGTGACACAAATCAAAGGTTCGGACATCCGGCGTGATCCGCTAACAAATGCTCCAATCTTTATCCTAACCCGCCCCTGACAATTCTCACCTTGCTCTCCCACCTCCCCCAGCTCCCCCATCTTCCCCAGCTCCCCCAGCTCCCCCAGCTCCCCCAGCTCCCCCAGCTTCCCTCCTTTGCCACACTGCACTAGGCTGTGTGACGCACTTTGATCACCGTCTGAGGCAAGACTCCCACCAACAGAGAAAAAGCCTCATTCGGTAATTTAGCAATTGTTTCCGCGTCAAAGAAACCCTCAAATTGCTCTATCATCTTTTGGGCGCGTTGCAGGGGAACTGGGTTATCCGTAATTTGCATCGTTAATCTCACCCACTGTCGTCGAATCAGATATGCCCGCTTTCGCTCTTCTGATGATTCTGGAGAGAGTAAAGAAAGGTTCCCCACAGGTAGCACCCGTTGACAATCCAAATCGAATAATCCTCCCACCCCTGAACCTGGTCCAGCAAATTCAGCATGATAGCGCTTGAATAGAATTAAACCATTCCGACGCCGAGGATTAACGATCAGCAACTGTTGATCGTGAAGCTGCTGAAGAATTTTTCCTTCCGGTGAGTTGTGGAAATTTGGGCTTTGTTTATTCATGCCACTAGAGCCTTGAGCGTTGGCGAAACTATTGGGGGGGGCCAGCACCTCCTCTTCTTCGTAAAGAGCTGTTTGGCAACGCTGGTTATTTTCGCTCTCCATTTCAACTCGTATCGCTTAATTTCAAGGGAGCCGGGATGCACCCAGGTTGAACGCACAACTAATCAATTCCTTTGGTTATCAGTCTTTGATAATAACCAAAAAGAGAAGTTTTGTTGATCATCTATGTTGAATTACCCGATCAAACCAACTCAGATCGGTGTAATTTGTTGCTTCTCGACAAATTTATAACTCTATTTTATGGCATACGGTGACAGGTATAGGTCAGATCAATTCCCTACAGATGGCTGAATTGGGGCAATATACGCCTATTTGTTAAGAAATTTTATGAAGATTCGGTGAAGAAGCGGGAACGTTTTTTAAAGAAATGGTAAAGCTGGATCGAGAAACTCGATTCCCAAAGGCGGCAAAGTGGAGATTATTTCCCCAACTGTGTCACTTACCGCCGTGAGGAAAAAAATTAGCCTTATGGTTATCCAGGTGTTCCCGTATTTAAACGCTTGCGTAATAACAAACGTTGAGGATGGCGTCGCCAGAGACTGTAACTCGGCTCTAGATGATGCAGTTGATAGCCCATTTTCAGGTAAAGTTGCCGCGCTTGATCGTTACTATCTAGGACATGAAGGTAAAGATTGGGAAAGCCCCATGCCAAGGATTGACGCTCGCAAGCTAGCAGTAATTGTCCAGCCACACCCCGTCGCCGACAACACCTTCTAACCGCTAAATTAGAAATGTAAGGATACTGGTGATCTTGAGGTTGCCAGGATGGGGGAGAACGGAGGGCAATTTCGACAGTGCCGACGAGTAGCCCGTCAGCACTATCGCCAGAAGCATCAGGGTTGAGGGCAACAAAACAGGCATAATGGGGAGAATTGCCACGCAGTCGATTCCGCAGATCTTCATAAATTCCTAATCGCCAAATTGGATAAACCAAACGCCAGAGTCCCTGTTGCGAGTGAAAGCTATCCGCTAGAATTTCCGAGAGCGCAATTAGATCTTGGTCTTTTGCCCTCCGGATCGTTAAGCGGGAAGCATCCACAGCCAGCGTCTGCTGAGCTTCAGAAGCAACTTTGTGGGACATCACGAAAGAAAAGCAGGGGTTCACCATCGCAAAAACATAAAGAGCGCCATCACCACTCCCTTGGGATCAACACTTAACCAGAAATCATCGTCTTTCGTTTGTAGAACGATAGTATTGTACAAGGAGAGCATTGACGAATCACTTCTTCCCACAGCGCTTTCCCAGGGGCATGACACCATCATAAAGCCGATCAAGGCGCAGCGCTTTGCGTCCTCAAGGTATGCTCGATCCCCTAAATTTTCATGATTCGCCCAAAATAGAGGAGTTAGGCGCGATCGCATGACTTTTAGGGTAAACCAAAAACCAAGACGCTCAGAACAAACATGACTAGTCGGCAACTTGAGGCAGAATACAACCATACTGGAAAACAAAAATTAAAATCAATTGGGGTGTACCACTAACTACCGTCACAATAGCCAAATTGCCGCAGGACAAGTAACATGCTTCCTTTAGCCCGTCGTGATAATCGAACTACACTTCCCTGGAGTCAGAGATTTCTCACCGAGCCAGTTATTGCCAGCCGTAAAAATCTCTAACGTGCGTGCAAACTGTTTTTATTCGCAAAATCTCTGGCAGCAGGAGAGCGGTGCATGAGATCTCAATCCACACGAAAGCCTAAACTTCTGGTTGTTGATGACGAACCCGACAACCTGGACTTGCTCTATCGAACATTCCATCGTGACTATAAAGTCTTGCGGGCAGACAATGGTCCTGCCGCACTAAAAGTTTTGGAAGCTGAAGGAGACGTAGCTGTCATTATCTCCGATCAGCGTATGCCCCTAATGAGCGGTACCGAGTTTCTCAGTATCACCGCCGCTCAATATCCTGATATTATCCGGATTATCTTAACGGGGTACACCGATGTTGAAGACCTGGTTGAAGCCATCAATGCGGGTAAAGTCTTTAAATACGTCACCAAGCCCTGGAATGCCGAGGAACTCAAGTCAGTCGTGCGGCAAGCCATGGACACTCATAATGTCCTTAAGTCCCGCACCAGTGAACTCTGTCGGGCGTTGCGTCGGGAAACCCTGCTGAATACCGTAACCAATACCATTCGCAATGCTCAGTATGACAAAAGTGGTAGTTCCCCGCTTAAAGACGTTCTACAGCGGATTGTCGAGACGGTGGGTCACTTGCTAGAAGTCGATGTATGCATTCTTCGTCCCTTCCAGCAAGAGCAGTTGGTCGATGAATGGTTTGTCTATCAACGGCAACAGAGCGATTCAGATGGCGAAACGGCAAGGTTTAGAGACAATGGTAGGCAACCCTTATCACCGAACCATTCACCATTAGACTTAGCACAGCCGCAACCCAACTCCTGTACCATAAAAACCACGGGTGAAGAGACAGACGCCACCTCATCGCTACCGCCGCTTTTAACTGAGACGGTTTGGCAAACCCATGAAGTTACCGTTATTCACGATGTATTGACAGATGAACGATTTAATCAGGATAGTCCTGAAGTCGAAGCTCGGCTACAGGCGTATCAACAGGCTAATATTCGCTCTAGCTTAGTCGTCCCCCTGATTAGTCAACAGGAATTGGTGGCGGTAATGGCGTTACACCAATGTGTAGAACCCTATAGCTGGCAAGATGACGAAATTCAGCTAGTGGTGATGGTGGCAGACCAAGCTGCCATGGCAATTGCCCAGGCACGGGCGTATGAACAGCTACACGCCTTAGCGACGCAGCAAACCTTAATCAACACGATTACCCGCGCCATCCGTTCTAGCCTTGACCCCCAAGAAATTTTTACAGCGATTACTCAACAATTAGGCGTCGCTCTCAACGTTGATGGTTGTGTTCTGTCTCTTTGGAGTGAAGACGATGAGTTTGTTCAATGTGTGGGCTTGTATGATGGGAAATCGACAAAAGTAGTGGGAACGTCGGTTAATCATCACTATCAATCCCCAGAGATTAATCAAGTCTCTCTGACTCATTCCCCTACCTCCTCGATTGAATCTGTTTCCTCAACTCAACTTCCTCTGTCAGCTGTTCCGATTGTCGGTAATCCAGTATTACGGCTGCTTCTTGATACTCAAGCCCCGGTGGTGCTTGATGATTTGGCAGCCAATCCCCAAATGAATGGGTGTGACCTGCCCCTGCGCCAAAATGCCCGCGCCCTTTTGGTAGTGCCTTTATTGGTTGATGGCAAAATTATTGGTAGCATTAGCCTGCGGCAAACCGATACCCCACGCCACTGGCTGCAATCCGAAATTGAGCTTGCCCAAGCCGTGGCATCCCAAGCGGCAATTGCGGTTCAGCAATCGCGACTTTATCAAAAAACGCGACAGCAAGCCGAGCGGTTAATGGAATTAGATCGGCAGAAAACGGAATTTTTCCAAAATGTTTCCCACGAATTCCGCACGCCCCTGACCCTGATGATTGGACCACTAGAATCGGCAATTAATCAACATCAGGGATTACCTTATGAACAAAGTTCAATCGCGCTGCGGAATTCGCGCCGCCTGTTGCGATTGGTTAATCAGCTATTGGATTTACAGCGACTCGATGCGGGACGGATGCAACCGAGTTTCCGTCCCTGTAACTTAATTGAATTTATTAATCAAATTGTTGAAACTTTTAAACCCTACTGCGAGAAAAAAAATATCAATCTCTTGAGCCAGGTCATCCCTTGTCCTGAGATTTATTTAGATATAGAAAAATTTGACAAGGTATTGTATAATCTCCTGTCAAATGCGATGAAGTTTACCAATGCTGGGGGAAGTATTACAATTACTGTTAAATCGACGGACAATAAAGTTTGTCTAAAAATTTCTGATACGGGTATTGGTATTAGTAAAGAACAACTTCCTCATTTATTTGAACGGTTCCGACAAGCAGAAGGCTCAGTCAACCGCAGTTATGAAGGCAGTGGTTTAGGGTTAGCGTTGGTGAAAGAATTAGTCGAACTCCATGGGGGAGAAATTGGCGTATCCTCGGAACAGGGAAAAGGAACAACATTCACCATTCATTTACAACCAGGAAAAGCTCACCTCCCCGTTGAGCAGATTGTGGATGTTGCCACGGAAATCCAGTCCAGTCGCGCCTCGGTGGAACTGGCGGACTTGGAGATGGAATCATTCTGGGAACAACAGGAGCAAACCGAAGCAGAACCTCAAGAAACTGGAGAGGTTTATTCAACCGTTGAGTCAACTGTACCGTTGGCGGCAAAAATAGCGCGAATTTTGGTTGTAGATGATAATTCTGATTTACGGGCTTATGTGAAGAACATTCTCAGGCAATCCGGTTATCAAGTGTGGACAGCACGAAATGGTGAGCAAGGATGGCAAATGACGCAAAAATGCAATCCTCAGCTTATCGTGACTGATTTGATGATGCCTGTGATGTCAGGACTGGATCTGATTCATACAATTCGGGGTTCCGAGGACTTTAAGGGAATACCGATTATATTGCTGACGGCAAAAGCTGATGAAGCCAGTCGGATTGAGGGAACGGAAAAGGGGGCAGATGCTTATCTCTCGAAACCGTTTAATGACCGGGAATTGTTGGCAGAAGTCCGGAATTTGTTGGCGCTTAAAGAACAAGAACAGCGCGTGGTTGAGTTAAATCGATATCTAACCGAGTCGGTACTGAAGCGCTTTTTACCCCCAGCTATGGTAAAGAAAGCAGCACGGGGAGAATTGGCACTGGATTTACATCCAGAACCTCGCTTGGTTACCTCCTTGTTTAGTGATATTGTTGGGTTTACCGAGTTGTCGAATACCTTGCGATCGCGTCGAATTGCTGAGTTGCTAAATGAGTATCTGGTAGCCATGACTCGTGCGGTGTTTGATAATGGGGGTACGGTGGATAAGTTTATGGGGGATGGTATTTTAGCGATTTTCGGCGCTCCTGAAGAATTAAGTCCTCACGAACAAGCTCGACGGGCAATTGCCTCGGCACGACAAATGTTGCGATCGCTGGATGAACTGAATCGACGGTGGCAAGCTAGGGGACTCGTGGGTAATGGAGGACCCCCGCCTGTAAGATTCCGCTGTGGGATTCATCAAGGAACTGCTGTAGTGGGGATGTTTGGTGGGGATGAACGAACCGACTATACCGCGATCGGTCCTTCGGTGAATATCGCCGCCCGACTGCAAGAAGCCGCTGAACCGAATTCAATCCTGGTTTCAGCATCAGTTGCCGATTGGTTAGACGATGACTCGATCGCGAAGTATCGTTCTCTTAAGCTTAAAGGCGTGGATGAAACCGTTTTAACCTTTGCCGTTAACCCTGTACCCGTGAATTCCAATTCACCCGATCAGGGGAGTCGGTAGTGCAGGGAAGTTGGAGAGCAGAGGAAGCTGGGGGAGCTGGGGGAGTAGGGGGAGCTGGGGAAGCTGGGGAGGATGTCAAATCCTCGATTAGGAATCTTTGAAGCGCTCACTACGTCTATTGTGGAATGTAGAAATTTTCGGCAACTACACTAACATGAAACGTTTACGATGGCTCAACGTTGGAGTTCTAACGACGGCATTTCTACTCACCGTCGGAGCTTCAAGTCCCCTCAAGGCAGGCACATTTGATAGTCAAGAAGTCAATTCTGATAATTTTATTGCCGTTGCTGCTCCTTTTGGGGATGATAAGTATCAATTACTGATTATTGAACAGCGCTCCAACCAACGCGCTTGCTGGCAGGAGGTGGGAAGTAATCCCGCGATCGTTGATCCGTTACTGCTCAATTTTGACTTTACAGGCATTTGCGGACGTAGCACTGATAGTAATGGTTATTCGATTCGCATGGAGGGTCAAGATTTAGGATTAGACTATTTGCTGAGAGTTGTCGAGCGGGATGGCGAGTTAGTCCTCATTGGTACAAATCGGATGAATCGTCAAGCTCCCAAGGTGGAAATTGGCAGAACTCGAGGATTGAGTAATGGCAATTTCCTCAAAATTGAACTTGATCCCGGTTGGCGGTTCACTCGACGTGCTTATCAAGGTCGAACTTTAGGTCATATCTATCTAACCAGCGATACAGGGGTTCCAGCGACACCAGGGGTGAGTTCTCCCCCAAACCCGCTAACGCCAGCAGTACGGGAACCTGCACCCGCAGAAACCGAGCGGGAGTTTATTTTTACGAAGCCAAGGGAGGAAAATACTCCACCATCAGTTACTGTACCCACCCTAGATAATCCAGCCACCAATCCTCAAACCCTACCCCCTCCTTCTTCCAATCAGACTGTACCAATTTTGGAAGAGTTAAGGTAAGTGTTGTGTAGGGGCGGGTTTCACTACTATCGCTTTTTGCCTCATCCAGATGCGACTAAACCCGCCCCAATACTGCTCAGATAAGCTCCAATTTCATTTATTCTCCCCCTGCTCCCCCTGCTAACCGCTAATCCCTCATCCTTTGTAACTGCGTTCTCTGTCGCCTACGCCGCTGAGGTGGTGATTGGCGACGGTTTTGTAAAGAAACGACTTGAGCTTCACTACTTTCTCTGGCTACCCGAATCAACAATCCAGCCGAACACAAATTAGCAATCATGGAACTTCCCCCATAACTAAAAAACGGGAAAGGTAAACCTGTAGTCGGAAGAACCCCCGTTGCCACACCAATATTTAACAGCGACTGACCGACAATTACAATCATCGCTCCGATCGCGACTAACCGATGCACAGGATGACGGGTTTTCAATGCCACAATTGTTGCCAAGGTAGCATAAGCTACGATCAGCAGCAGCAACAACATACTGCCGACAAAGCCAAATTCTTCAGCAAATACGGCAAAAATAAAGTCGGTGTACTGAATCGGTAAATAAAACAACTTTTGTTGGGATAGACCAAACCCTGAACCCCATGTCCCTCCCGAACCCACCGCCAGCAGGCTTTGAATCAATTGATAGCCGTCATTCATCGGATCAGCCCAGGGATTAAGAAATGACATCACCCGACGTCGCTGATAGTCTTTGATGCTGATACTAATCGTTGCCAGTAACACGCCCCCCAAGGCGGTTCCTCCTAAGTAGGAAAAGGGCAAACCAGCCGCCAGTGCAATTAGCCACAGCGTCATCCCACATAGCGCCGTTGTACTCAGATTGGGTTGGAGCAAAATTCCCAACAGCACTAGGGCAAACATCCCTAGCCAGAACAGGCGTACTCGCATGGAAATCTGTTGCCATTGCCCAAAGATGCAAGCACTCTGAAGGATCAGAAACGGTTTAATTAATTCCGAGGGTTGTAGGGGAACAGGACCCATGGATAGCCAACGGGTTGCGCCATTAACGGTCGTCCCCACACCGGGAATCAAGATGATCAAGATCAACCCCAATAACACCAGCATTACCCAATGGGCAATTCTCAGGATATACCGTAAAGGCGATCGCACAAAAAAGTTAAAGGCGATCATACCGAGGACAATCCAGATAAGCTGTCGTTTGAAGTAATATAAACCATCGCCAAACTCAGCATCAGCACTGGGATAGGATGCCGAAAACAGCACTGCCAAACCCACCAATAGCCACAGAAAGGTTAACCAGCGCAACAAGCGGGCATCGATTGCCCAGTCCTTAGCCGAAGGATGAATCCATGAAATCAGATTGCGTAGAGTCACTAAAATTTATTTATTACTCTCAATTAGAGTAGCGCAACCGGAGCCGACCATCCAGTTATCCTTCGTGTTCGCTCGTAGTTGCGCTGTCTTCGCCGATTTGCCTCAGATCACCAAACTGCTCAAACCCATCTTTTGATCGCGATCGCATTAGCTGTTGATCATCAAACAAGTAGCTCCCTTAAACTGTACACAATAGTACGAGCGCTAAAATCTGACTACCACCGACTAAACTAAAAAGGAACAACCTCCCCTAGGTATTCCCATGACGCCTACCCAGAGTTCAGACACCACAACTGAAAAAAATGCCCAAATTGAACCTGAAGAGATTATTATTCCACCATGGGATTTGTGGAGTGATGAACCGCCCTTGGAAAGCGATCGGCATCGAGATCAAATTGAACTACTTTTGGCTTGTCTGAAATGGTGGTGGCGAGAACGTACTGACTTTTATGCCACTGGGAATCTCACCATTTATTTTAGTCCTGACCACATTACCACCAGAGACTTTCGCGGACCTGACTTTTTTGTCGTGTTGGGTGTGGAAAACCGACCTCGAAAAAGTTGGGTTTTGTGGGCAGAACAAGGCAAATATCCTAATGTGATTATTGAACTGCTTTCGGATAGCACGGCTAAGGTGGATCGAGGGGATAAGAAAACGCTGTATCAGGATACCTTTCGCACACCCGAATATTTTTGGTTTCACCCTGATACCTTAGAATTTCAAGGATTCTGCTTAGTTCGGGGTGAATATCAGCCACTAGAGTCGAATCAGCAAGGCTGGTTATGGAGTCAACAGTTACAGTTATTTTTAGGAGTGCATCAGTCAACCCTGCGATTTTTCAGTCCAGAGGGACAGTTAGTATTAACGCCAGAAGAGAGGGCTGAATTAGCACAACACCAAGCTGAATTAGCACAACAGCAAGCTGAAATGGCACAGCAACAGGTTGAGGTAGAACGACAACAACGAGAACTGGCACAGCAACGGGTTGAGGAACTACTCGCTAAACTCAAGGAATTAGGGATTGAGTCTGATACAGAAAATTAATTACCTGGACATCAATTCTGTATCCTGTACTTGAAAACAACCAAAGCCTTGACCGTCTTTGTTGATACCTTCTGACTCAAAAAGGGGTCATCGCGACCCCTCCCCCTTTGCCATAGAAGCTATTATCTTAAAGTAACCCTGTATTTGTACCTTGTTTGCCAGTGGCTAGCTTCACCTTGATAATTTTGCCGCCCATTTTCATGATCCGCTGTTGTTCCCGAAACCAGTTGTCGTAGGGAACTAACTTAGTGAAATAGGTGTTTTGCAACTCCCGTTGAGTTCTGGTTCTAGTTTGGCTAGGGACGCAAGCCGTCACCTGAAACATTCGCATGATTGAAGTTCTCCTAATTAAAACTCAAAAACTTTAAATTCAAATCAGGTTTGGGACTCAACTGTCAATACCAGATTGTCAAAACTCATCTGCTTAACCAAAAAGTCAGACTTGCCTTCAACAAGCTAGCACTCACAATTGACTTCCCAAACCTTGAAAAAATGACCGACTACAGGTTCACAACGGAACGTTCCAGAAGTCTTTAGCTCAAGCCAGAGCAAATGTAGTCGAAGTAAACACCCATTTCCTTACCAGCATCAGCACCAACCAGACTGGCGGTAACTTCTTTCATGGCTTGGATGGCTTGTACGGTTGAACTAATGGGAACACCTAAAGAGTTATAGGTTTCCTTGAGTCCATTCAGTACCCGCTCATCCAGGATGGAGGTGTCACCCGCCAACATGGCATAGGTGGAGTAGCGCAGATAGTAGTCCAAGTCCCGGATACAAGCAGCGTAGCGGCGAGTGGTGTACATATTGCCACCCGGACGAGTAACATCCGAGTAAAGCAAAGACTTAGCCACAGCTTCTTTAACGATAGTTGCTGCGTTAGCACTAATTGTGGTTGCCGCACGCACCCGCAATTCACCCGTGGCGAAATAGCCCTTGAGCTTGTCCATCGCAGAGGCGTCCAGGTACTTTCCTTGAACGTCGGAAGAGTTAATAACAGAGGTAATTGCGTCTTGCATCGATTCTATTTTCCTTATTTCACCTAGTCTCTCGAATCCTTAAGACAGACGTGCAACGTCCAGGTGTGGATGCGTCATGCTACGTCTTTCCCCGTAGGATAGGGTCTACTGCATTGCTCCGATTACATAGTCGAAGTAGGAGCCAGCTTCAGCCGCATCTTCCCCAGTCATCATACCGGTAGCCGCGGTTTTCATGGCACGAACGCCTTCGACAACAGCGTCAACGGGAGTTCCTAAAGACTTGTACATTTCCCGCACGCCGACTAAGCCAATTTCTTCAATTGGGGTAACATCGCCAGCGACAATACCATAGGTGATCAGGCGCAGATAGTAGTCCAAGTCACGCAGACAAGTTGCTGTCATTTCTTCACCGTAGGCATTACCACCGGGAGAAACAACATCAGGACGCTTCTGGAATAACTGGTCTCCAGCTTGCTTAACGATGCGCTCACGAGAGTCTGTCAACGTTTGAGCAACCCGTAGGCGACGATCACCAGAGGTCACAAACGACTTGATCCGGTCTAATTCACCAGGGCTTAGGTAACGAGCCTCGGCATCTGCATTCACGATTGATTTCGTGACTATACTCATTTACAGGATTCCTCCTCCAAGAATGTAACCAGGTGTGCTTAAACTGGCTTATTGTAACTGTTGAAACGCTGAAACGCTTCCCAATGGGCTAGGCTCTCCAGCTTAAGGGCTGACTCTGCCTGATCTTGAAACGACTTAATCGACTCAAGATTGGTGAGAGTAGCTAGCGATACATTAGGTCAGTGAGACAGCTCTCTTCCGCAAATATTTTGCGATAGATTGTTCACATTTTTCCTATGTTCGCAACATTTTGTAACATTTGTCCTCAGATTTAGGGGTTGGGGTAACGCTGATTGTAGAGACGTAGCATGCTACGTCTCTACACCAAAGACGTGCCATGGCACGCCTAGAACATTACCATTACCCTAATCAGAGATAGCTTTGATACTGCCCAAGTAATTGCCTGCTGGCAATGAGGGAACGCGAGGATAAGGAACCACATAGTCCCCGAAGAAACGAGCATACTCTGAACTATCCACGATCGCAACCACAGCCGCATTCATTCCCTGTTCAGCCATGAGTTTGGTATAGTCCTGAATCTCGGTTTGAGTCGCAGGAGTGCGTCCCAACAGATGACGGAACAAGAACTCGATGACTTTGGCACTGGGATAGGGTGAGTAGAAGCGCTGACGATAGCTTTCACTACAAGCCAACCCCTTAACAAAGCCGCGCACCGAGACTTCACCCTGGCTCAGTTGACGCTCTAAATCAGGCTGTCGATAGGATGGGGGAATTTCACCCGTCCAGATATCCATCACCTGAGCATAAATTGCCTCAATCACCTGAGCCGTTTCATCCAGATTTCCGGGGTTTAGGCGAAAAATCCGTGCCGGTTTACGATTAGCAATTCCCCCAGCCGCTTGAACCCCTGGATTATTGTCCTTGGGTACAGAACGACTGAGTTCGACAAAATCAGGCTTAGTCGCCGCCATATCCGCGATCGCTTTACCCGTTAAGGGCAGTTTGGCTCCATCCACTCGCGAACTGACTGGCTCAAAGCTAGGAACCACCAGTTGATTATTCTGCTTGGTCAGCTTGTTATAGAGTTTCTCCGTATTCGGGAAGTTCGCCGCCGGTAAAGTGGGGAAGCGACGATAGGGAACCGTATCTTCACCAAAGACTTGAACATACTCCATGCTGTTCACCATGGCACCGATAAAGCCTCGGATACCCTGGGATGCCAGAATCTGGTTGTACTTCTGGATTTCCTTTTGATTTTCCGGTGCCCGACCCAAGAAATGCTTGGTTCCCAACTCAATCACCTGGGTGTTGGGATAAGGTGTGTAGAACTCTTTGATGTAGAGTTCAGAGCATCCTAACCCTTCAATAAACTCCTTGAGGTTAATCTCACCATTTCCGAGTTTGCTTTCCAGGCTAGAGAACTGACCTTTGACCACATAAGGTTCAACATCACGTTCAAAGATCTGGCGATACGCCGCACGAATCAGAACCTTCACCGCTGGCTTATCGTTGAGATCCGTCAGCTTAAAGATCTTAGTCTGCTGGCGCTGGGTGCTAACGCCCTGATTGATCCGGAACTGAACATCCGGCTCAGTTCGGGTTTCTGACACCTCTCCCATAGTCACATAGGTTGGGGTTGTTGGGACTTCTGGCTTAGTCCCCACATCCTCACGAATCGCACCCGGTCGAGTAGATCGCAATTGTAAACCGCCCGGTGTCAGATAGCGCTCGTAGGGAACCGTATCTTCCCCAAAGGCTTCCTCGTATTCTTTGCTGTCAATCAGCATATCAACCAGGGCGTAGAAGCCTTTTTTGGCACAAATATCAAAGTATTTGTTCGTCTCCCCGCGTCCGTAAGTGGGGCGTCCCAGCAGACGACGGTGGATATATTCCACAGCCTTCATCACGTACAGGGATGTCCAGTACATCTTGCGGAAGACATCGGACTTCGCCAAGATGCGGATAAATTCCCGGATGGTAATTTCACCATTTTCCAGCTTAATCTCCGCCACTTTCTGGCGTTGACCGTCATAAACCTCCCGTCCAAAGACTTGGCGATAGCAGGCACTAATCACCTTTTGGGTCGAGCTTTCGGCAAATGTGACACTAGCCGCTTTAGTGCTAGGAATCTGGTCTAAACGGAAGACTTTCGCCCCCAGAGAACCTGGAAACTCACCCCTTGCCTGAGGATTGCTGTTTTGGTTATTAATCCCTGGTCCGCGATGGATCAGGATGCGCTTAGTATCCTTACCAAAACCAGCCGGTTGCGTGTTGGGATTGCGCGTTTCTTTAGGGAAAATTGCCCCAAACTGAATCTCTAACGGGTCATTACCAGCACCGTAAGGGTGTTGATCCGGTAATGGCTGCTCATACTTAGCAAAGGTGGTGATAAATTGCGGTACCTTGCGGAAAGGGGCGCTGTATTTGAGTAAATCCTGCTGCATTCCCCAGTTGCGGCATTCTTGAGCCTCCTGTCCCAATCCCCGCAGGTAGGGAACGGTTTCTTCGCCAAAGTAATCGGAGTATTCCTGCGAATCCACCAAAGCATCCACCAGCGCGGGTAAACCGCCATCAGACACAATCGAGAAGTAGGTCTGAACTTCTTCGCGAGAGGACGGACCCCGACCCAGGAAATGACGGAATGCCAGTTCTAAAGCACGACTGTTTATAAAGGGTTCGTAAAATTGCTTACGGTATAGGGGTGATTTCCCTAGGCGACGCACAAACTCCTTCATGGAGATGTCGGTGTTTTTCACCTGAGATTCTAGGTAGGAGATGGATTGGCTGTAGGCGCGGCTAATGTCACGCTCAAAGATCTGCCGATACGCCGCCTTGATCACTTGGTTCTTTTCTAATGCTGATAGTCCCTGCTTCATCACGAACTTCGGACGCCGTTCTGCGGCATTAAAGTAGCTTTGAGGCAGTTGTAACCCTTGCTGATCTGGCGAAGGACGTTGGCGGACTTTATCGGCTGGATTTGGGGCTTTGAATTCGTTAATCAGAATCTCAAAGTACTGACTCACGATTTCAGCCGCTTCAGCATCGCGCTTAAAGTATCCCAAAGACGCTACCCGCATTTCTTGCAGTGCCAATAATGTGGCATCTCCAGAGCAGGCATTTTCGATAATTTCCCGTAATCCGCGGACGTTGACGGTAATAATATTCGGATCACCAGCGACAATTGCATAGGTGAGGTAGCGCAGCATCCAAGACAAGTCCCGCAGAGATTTCTGCATATTGCTTGGACCGTAACGGGCGACGTTTATCGGTCGGAATCCCGATGGGGTTGGACCCCCACTCGATGCACTAAAGATGTTCCGGAATCCTTCAAAGAAACCTCCGCCACTTTCCACATACGTTGCGGTTCCCAGTTCCATCGTGCGTCTGACATCACCTGTACCCGCCGCACTGGTTGCCATTGCCATTTCCGGTGCAGGTTCTTCTATTGGCTTCTCCAAATACGCCATCGGAGAACCGCCGACAAAAATCCGGTTAGCGGCACGAGATACGATCAAGTCTGAGTTTTGAGTAATCAGATTGGCAATATCTATTCGTCTGGTACCCGATTGGAAATATTCGGACAGCTCACCTAGCTCTCCTTTCCCCAAAAACCGATCTTGCTGTTCGGCTTGGATAATGTTGCTAATCGGTACGGTTTGATACAGTTGCGGACGTGCAACTGAGCTTCCACCACTTGCCTTAACACTCATTGATTTTTAAACGCTCCCATCGACAATTGCTACTGACTGTGTTAAGCCTGACCAGGGGATTCATCCAGTTGAGAAGGCAGAATAGGTTCAGCACATTAAGATTTATTCCCAGACCCGATTGCTCATGAGCTGGGATATTCTCCGTCACCTTGCCCTCAATCAACCAGTGATCTCGCTAAACCTGGTCAGCATCTAGAGTGAACTACCAACATCAAATCGATTATGATGTTGGCTTCGCGTCTCATTCGCCGATGCCGCCACACCATGAAAGATGTATTGGTCTTACTCCGCGTCTCTGGTTGGAATCCAACCTTTATCTCCGAGAGTTGGAGAACCCGCGCAGCCGCCCTTCCAAGGCAGAAAAGCTTGCTGATTTGTTTACACAAAAGTTTAAAACGTTTCTGATCTGCTTAACGGCATTATTAAGAAGTGTATAGAATACATACCAAAATTTTACAGTGTCATAACAGAGTCATCATAGTGGATTTACCTCACTCACTGATAAAAAGCATAAGTTTTGTTACATTAGTTCGGGTTCTGAGGGGTGAAGGAGCTGGGGGAGCTGGGGAAGCTGGGGAAGCTGGGGGAGCTGGGGAAGAGGATTACCAATCAACAATCAACAATGAACCATGAACAATCAACAAATGACGAATGACAAAGGACAAATGACGAATGACAAAGGACAAATGACGAATGACAAAGGACAAATGACGAATGACTAATGACAATACCAGCATTGCTGTTGCCCGGTTATATGACGCTTACCCCTTCCCTCCAGAACCCTTGCTGGACGAACCTCCGCCTGGGTATAACTGGCGCTGGAATTGGTTAGCCGCCTATAATTTCTGCACAGGTCAAAAACCGTCAAGGCAGGATATTCGGATTTTAGATGCAGGTTGTGGTACCGGGGTAGGTACTGAATATTTGGTTCACCTGAATCCCCAAGCCTCGGTAGTGGGTATCGATTTGAGTGCTGGGGCGTTGCAGGTGGCGCAGGAGAGGTGTCATCGTTCTGGGGCGAATCGGGTTGAGTTTCATCATTTGAGTCTTTATGATGCCCAACAACTGGAGGGAGAGTTTGATTTAATTAACTGTGTGGGCGTGTTGCATCATTTGCCTGATCCGATTCGCGGCATTCAGGCATTAGCACCGAAGTTAGCACCAGGGGGCTTGATGCATATTTTTGTTTATGCTGAATTGGGGCGCTGGGAAATTCGACTGATGCAACAGGCGATCGCACTCTTGCAAGGGAATCAGTGTGGGGATTACCATGATGGCGTGCAAATCGGACGCCAAGTTTTTGAAACTTTACCAGAAAACAACCGAATTGTCAAGCGAGAAAAAGAACGTTGGTCATTGGAAAATCAACGGGATGCGAATTTCGCGGATATGTATTTGCATCCCCAAGAGATTGACTACAGGATTGATAGTCTATTTGAGTTAATTGAGGCGTCGGGGTTAGAATTTATCGGCTTTTCTAATCCTGGGTATTGGCAATTGGATCGGCTATTGGGGAAAAATCCAGGATTAATGGAACGGGCGAGTGGATTGTGCGATCGCGAACGGTATCGTTTAATTGAATTGTTAGATCCAGACCTGTCCCATTATGAGTTTTTCTTGGGGCGTCCACCGTTACCGAAGGTGGATTGGTCACAGGATCAGGAGTTATTAGCGGCGATTCCAGAAAGGAATCCCTGTATGGAAGGGTGGCCCAGTCAATGTCTATTTAACTACGATTATCAGATTATTAATTTATCAGATGCCGAGTTTGCTTTTCTGCAAGCCTGTGACGAGAACAGTAGTCAACAGCGCACTGTGGCAGAGATTTTAAAGGATGTAAAGTTAGGATTAGATGGCGTGCGATCGCTCCAAAAGCAGCAGCTTATTATTTTGAGTCAGTGATTGTCATTTGTCTTATGTCATTTGTCTTATGTCATTTATTGCTCCCCTCTCCCCTGGTGGGTGTGGGGCTGGGGGTGTGGGGGATATGCGACTAAACCCGCCCCTAAACCCAACCCTAATAAACTAGGTTTAGGCTTCTGTAAGCGAAAGTTATAGTCAGGGCGGGTTTAGTTAAGTTAGTGGTTTGAGCCGATGCGTTATTGGTGAAACCCGCCCCTACACATTCAAAACTAAAAATTTCTTATCGTAAATTGTAAATGCGCGTTATTATTCAGCGAGTTAAATCCTCTCAAGTCACAATTAATGGTGAAGTCGTTGGTAAAATTGGTCAAGGGCTAAATTTGCTAGTGGGAATTGCCGATAGTGATACGGAAGCTGAATTAGATTGGATGGCGCGAAAATGCTTGGATTTGCGGTTATTTCCGGGAACCAATAGTGATAGCGATCGCTGGGAAAAATCGGTTCAGGAAATTGGCGGCGAATTGTTGGTGGTAAGTCAGTTTACCTTGTATGGCGATTGTCGTAAAGGACGTCGCCCTTCTTTTTCGCGATCGGCGAATCCTGAACAGGCGGAACAGCTTTATCAGCAGTTTGTAGAAAAGCTGCGTCAAAGTGGGTTACGAGTGGAAACGGGCGTATTTGGGGCGATGATGCAAGTCTCGATTGAAAATGATGGACCCGTGACACTGCTGCTGGAGCGGTAGAATTAATGAAATCTTGGTAGTGTGAGCATCTTGCTCGCTACTAATACCCAATTTACGCGCTACTAATACCCAATTTAAATATATCACAGTTTAGCACCGTTATGAGGCTTTCTTTGAACGTAATCGTTCACCGATTTTAATCACGATCGCGGTGAATATTGCCACCCATACTCCGGCAAAGATACTAATATTGAGACTGACGACAAAATTAGCTTGAGATTTGTTCAGTTGCCAGTGAGTAATATAAGCGTTGACTGGCGGTAGTTCTGTAATCATTTCTAAATCAGGAACAGAGGCTAAAATTGATGCAGTGCCTAAGCCAACACCGACAATAGCAATATTATTTTGGAAGTTGCGATCGCGCTGCGCTTGTTCTATCTCAACAATTCCCCGCACGGTATCAGTTAATCCTTGCAGGGCACCTAAACCTGGAGAAAAGCTGGCTAGCTCATGTTCGAGTTGCGGTTGATAATAATCCTCAACCCTGCGACTAAATTCCTTGAGAAAGGTAAGGTCGGTTTTGCCGTTTTTAAGGGTATTTGCTTTGGCTTCAATATCGTTTAAATCGTTTTTATAGTAATGTGAATTGGTAAGAAGTGTCTGCTGTTGAATTCCTAATAGATTTAGATTAGTTCCATAGCGTGAAAGGGGTTCTAAAGTTTTGGCTAAGGTGAGTTTAAGTTGATCGAGATTGTACTGATGTCTGTTTTCTAAATCAGGAACGACACGGTTAAAGTCTTTTTCGAGTTGCTCTTTGAGTTGCCGACTCAAGCTATAGGCAAACCAAATTTTGTGTCTATACCATAGACATTTTAGCCAATCTTCATAAAAATCGGCGGCAGCATCCATTGTTTGTTGATTTGGATAGAAAAGGATTAATACATGACTGTTGTCTTCTGGTTTATCCCAGATTGGGGAATTACGCCACAGTTCAAATACGGTGGCATCTATAAATTTGCCTATTTTTTTACGTTGCCACTCTTGATTCAGTAATTCTTGGTAAAATTTGGTCGCCAATTCTTCTAGTTTAGTGATGTCGGCTGTATCAACCCATCCGGAAATCATCCAGGTTTGTCCTAAATTCTGATGTGGGTATGGTAATTCGGTGACGACAGAGGGAACTAGATTTTTGAGTTCGGTTATGACATCAATTAATTGAGTGGAGTCTTGATGATTGGCGGATTGGTTAAATAAACAAGCGATTGTGTCAGATAAAAAGGTATAATTATAGGAGCCATCAATAGTTTTATCAGCGAGTTTACCTTGAAACTGGATATTTTTTTCGGAAAGATAATCTAAAACCTCAATAGGTTGCAGTTTGTTTTTGATATGAGCGTCTAAATCACGCCAAGCTTGCTTATATAAAGTTAAGGTGTTGCTTGACGCTTCGGAGTCAATACCCAAGGCTTTAAATAAGGTATAGTTAAAACTAACTAGACTCGGGTAGTTTAAATGAATCATTTCGTTTCACTCCGGAACAACCCTGGAAAAAATTTCTTGAATTGAAACGATTGTTTTTTTGCTTCCGCCGTCGGCTCTGACGCGATTAAAATCGATGCAATATTACCGGGGATGGGTGGTGAGACAGGTTCTGATGAAGTTGGTTCATTTAAGGGTTTAATTTTAATCTGGGTTTTCGGTTGATATTGACGTTGATATTCAAGGCGGACTTGGGCGTAAATAGGTTTAATTGTCTCATATTTAGCTAAATCCAGCAAGCGATTGGCTGCGGCTTTGGGGTTTTCGGTAAATAGGTGTCCGACTTCGTTGATTTGGCGTTTTAAGTCTGGGGGAAGGGGTTCGTCTTGCTGGGCTAATGCTTCCAGGAAGGCGTAAATCGTGATAGCTTCTAAATTGTCGATAGATGACTTGATCACAACGATTATTAGGGGTAGTGAGATTTGGGTTTAGTTGTCTGAGGCTTGTTTCTGGGCGCAAGCTTTGCTAGGGCGAAAACCTTGCCTGGGCGCAAACCTTGCGCCCATACGAGACTATTATCTCTAATTATATAATAAAGGCTTACACCGAATTGGGTTAGGACTTACGCACAAACGCCATGTATGGTAGGGGCACGATATTATCGTGCCCTTACAGCTTAAGCCAGAAACCCCTCACCCCCAGCCCCTCTCCCCAGAGTGGGAGAGGGGAGCAAGAAAGGTGTTATATTGCAGGCGTAGCTACCTACCTTTTTTATTATTAATTGTTCTAATTCCCCTTCTCCAATGAAACAAAAGCGAAGCATCCTCTGTCATCCCCCCTCTTTGTAGGCTACCGTGTACACACAAGTCGAAGTGAGGAGTATGAATCAGGTAAAATCAGAGACAGAGAAGCGCGATCGCTAAAACTCAGATTGCCTTCACAACCTCCCAACCCTGAGAGAAGACAGACAAATGGATAACCCAATTTTG
>NZ_JAVKBY010000186.1:0-46637 GCF_040222985.1 Coleofasciculus sp. F4-SAH-05 | reverse complement strand
TCTCTGATGTGGGGTTTTTTAATTTCTCGGTTATTCGTCATTCGTCTTTTTAATTTTGTCTTTTGTATTTTGTCTTTTTTAATTTGTAATTTGTCATTTTTAATTCGTAATTTGTCATTTGTAATTTGTCTTTTGGTCGGGGGGGGTTTTGCTGCCAAGCTAGGGATAACAATCAATATTAGTCCCTAAACCCGCCCCTACAGACAGATGACAAATGACAAATGACGAATGACAAATGACAAATGACAAATGACAAATGACAAATGACAAATGACAAATGACAAATGACGAATGACGAATAACCTAGAAATTAAAAAACCCCTCATCAGAGAAATCCTGCTGTTCTAGCCAATCTTGACCCAACTGAATGGTCACATCGGAGGCGAGAGAACCCGTACTCTCGACCCGCACCTCACCAAATCCCAAATCAGCCCGGATAGCCGCAGCGCTGGTTTCGTCTCCTTTTTGGGCAATGATGCGTGTAACCTTTAAGGGTTCTGCCCAAGGTTCGCCGACATAATTATTTCGATAACCGGCTTCTCTTAGGGTACTGATTAGGGATTGAACAGCTTCTGAATTATCCGTACTATCTTGAATCGCCACCCGCAAATAAGCTGGATCAATATCGGAGAGTTCGCTATAACCTTGATCGAAATGTTGAGCCACCATTTGTCGAATCTGGCGGTGGTTTGGTAACCAGTAACTGACTTCATTTTCACCCGTGCCGTTAAACCGACCTGGAACCATTAACATTTGTACGTCAGACCGTTTACTATCAACAGCAAATCCAATCAAAGCCACCAATTCTTCAACGCTTAAGTTGGTGTCAATGTGAGACTGAATCACCGATAAAATTTTAGGTAGTCGGGCTAAAGTTGTAGGATTAAGGGCTTGCTCGATTAATGCCCGCATCAGGATTTGTTGACGCTGTACTCGACCGACATCACCATATTTGTCATAGCGAAAGCGCAAAAATTGCATCGCCTGATCGCCATTCAGATGCTGTTTACCTTGCTTAAGATTGATATAGAGGTGTTGAGAATCATCTTGATATTTCATATCCTTGGGAACATACACAGTGACGCCACCCAAGGCATCCACGAGCTTTTCCACACCTTGGACATTCACTCGCACATAACGGTCAATCCCTACACCGTCCAAAAGTTCACTGGCTGCCTTTGCCGTTAATGCTGGTCCACCATGGTAATTAGCCGCATTAATTTTAGTGACACCATACCCTTCAACGTAGGTTTGGGTATCACGGGGAATGGAGAGAACATTTAATTTTTGGTTATTAGGGTCAAACCGAACCAACAGCATGGTGTCGGAATGCCCATCAAAGGAATTGACGAGTGCATGGTAGCCTAACTCTTCCTCTGTCGGTTCATCCAAGTCAGAGGTAAGAACCTTCGTCCCCAATATCAAAATATTAACAGGTCGCGTCAATTCGGGCAGTCGCATACTATTGCGGGTCATACTACCCTTTTCACTAAAGACAGCTGCCTCATCATCACTCAGTTGGCTTTGCAGTAAAGGCATACTCGATAGCGAAACAGCAAGCATTGCCCCGGCTGTCGCGGATAACATGGCGACGCCAGTAAAGCCTAACCACAGCCAAAGCCAATGTCCTCGTTTAGCTTTAGTCGGTTTTTTTTTCGGCGGTTGACTCCTCTTTTTCTGTCCTGGGCGGGGTTGTTCGTAGGTTTTTCGAGCTGACACTTGGTTTCCTCACACACACATAAGCGATCAGGATGGGTTTGGGCAGATGATACACGCTGATGCCCTCATTGCTTACCCTAAGTTTGATTGAGAGAGTTTGACACAAACACTCCTATCAGGTTTTCTCACCGTTTGGGGCAAAACCAGGCAAATACGGCAAAAGATGAGAGCAGTTGATCAACTTCAGGCAAAAAGCCCGTCACCATTTTCCTATAACCGGACAACCCAAACGCTGAAATCGTTTACTCGGACAGATGCTTTCGCACTTTTCCTTCCGCCACCTGGCTAATCCCAGGCAGACGGGGTAACTTCCCTTGCCACAAGCGCACCATGAGCCAAACACTCACTAAAAAATACCCAGAGGTGAGCATGGTATTCATAAATAACAGGCGGAAGCTCCAGAACTCCGTGAGCTGCGCCCCTGACAATAATAAAATGTAGCCTACTAGCCAAGCGAAAGCCAAGGTTACAGACAAACGACTCACCGCTTGCTGTTCTCGCGTTCCTTGGCGACGGTAGATTGTCCACAGTGCCGGAAAAAAGCCGATCACAGGCAGCAGGTAGGCAAATAGCTGTAAACGTTGCAGGTTTTGATTGTCCAATGGGTCGAGTTGATTCATTGTGCTTTGATTTAAGGCATAAAAACCTGATCAGGTGGGAATTTGCTCATTGCTCATCAGTGCTAAAAAAAGGAATAATATCACAACCGCATACCAGGTAGCCTAAAAACGTATGGGTATTCAGTTCACTTTCATTATCAAAGTCTTAATTCTCGCCCTAGGCATTTCCCTGCTGATCAAGTACGCCAGTCCTAGTTTACCCCCTATTCCGGCAACATCCGGGAATGCCCTGATTGCCGTACTCACACCCGCTATAATTTTAGCGATCGCTCTTTTGTGGCGCTTCTGGAAATTTCATCAGCATCCGGTTGAGTAGTATAGCAAGTCGCTCTACTCGCTTTCATCGAGAAGCAAGCTACGTCCTTTGTAAGGGTTTGAGGGTTGTTTATATAACTTCATAATTTGAGTTTATTTCCGCTAACCTACTTAGTCAATACTCAGTCAGGGCGGGTTTTGCACAAACGTTATCATCAATAACCAAACGCAAGTCCCTAAACCCGCCCCTACAAATTTCAAACCAATGGCACTGAAAATTTGGATTTTGGGTTCACCGAAACCCTGGATATACCGTAGGACATCAGTCAAGAAACCGGGTTTCTTTGGGTGAAAGGTTAATATTGTTGTCATCCTCACGAGAAACCCGGTTTCTAGGAATACTTGACCAGAGACGTAGCAGGCTACGTCTCTACACCCTTACCAAGGACTTCCCACTAATGTAAACGCGCTCCAAAAATAAGGATGAGTCAACTCCTTATCCTCAATTCCCGCTAATTCTTCAGGTAAATCAATTATCCCATTAGGAGTAATCAATTGCCCATTTTCAATTCTAACTTTACCCTGAATCATCGCTAATTGGGTCTGTCGCAGCGCTTCGGCTTTAATCGGGACTTGCTTTAAGTTTTGATAAAAAGTGGTCATTAATCCCAATGTCCCCTCATCACTGACATACCAGAGACTTCCTAACGCTGATTTCACCCCCGCTTGTACCGCTAACCCAGTAAATCCTAACTCCGCCTCTTCATTTCCTAATGCGGTTCGACAAGCACTTAATACCATGAGTTCTACAGGTGGATTATGCAGTCCAAGTTGGCGAATTTGATCCAGGGATAGTCTCGTATTCCAAAATTGGATATAGGAATTTTCCGGTTGACCCGGTTTAAATTCACCATGAGTTGCCAAATGCACAATACCAAAGGGTTGAGACGCCCGTGCTGCTTTCAGATTTTCGGGAGTAAACGTAGAATTAAGGAATGATTCACCTTGCCATAAATTATCTGCGATCGCGGATAATTCCACAGGCACAGCCGGCAACGGATTTTGCTCCGTAAATTCCGACGCCCCCATTGCCAAAACTTGTAAATCCCTCACATCCACATAACGAGTATCCGTTAGCGACAAACTCGGCATAAACCCAATACTATAGCGTTCAACAATAAAACCATTGCCATCATGAAGCGCCGCCACAGGTAATGATCGCAAACCCTGATCCATAATAAAAGCCAAATTATTAATCTCCCTCTTTTGTAACTCCGCCTCCAAAGGAGCAATTAACCACTGATACAATTGTTGTGCGCTGGCAAGATACGGACGAGGAATGCGAGTATCCGTAACCGCACGACGGAAACCTTGTACCATTTCCATCACCCTTTTCCGACTTGCCCCCGGAACAACAAATCGCATCGGTTCCCCACCAGCCGTCACCAAAATCAACTCCAATGTATCCGTATCTTCCCAAACCTCCTGAGCCAAAAACATCTCATCCCAACCACCAACCCCCTCTGCGAACCTCTGCGCTTCCCTCTGCGCCCCTCTGCGTTTTCTCGTCTCAACTTCCACTCTCCCACCATCATCTCCAAAACCATCTCCTGGCACAAACACCGCATAAATCAGAGCCGGTTTCACCCCAGCCGCCTGTTCAATCTTTTGTAAAGTATTTTGAGCTTGTGTCAGTGTAATAATTGGCGTCTCACTTAACCCCCAATACTCTTCATACTCATTCGTAAACGCGGTTTCAGTTTCCGCGATCGGACTCAAAACTGGAGAAGTATCGCAGTCGCCAGGATTATTAGGACATACTGATAAATGCAATGTATGGTTTTGAGATAGACTGAGTGTTCTAACCGTTATAGCGGTTGCTATATCAGTCCCGAAATCCTCAGTGATATCCTCAGATTCATCTATATCGTCTGGTTCGGTATCTAAACAGTCGGGAGGGCAAGAACCTGTAATAAATTCATCCGTGATAATCTGAATATTTCCTGCGGTTTTATTCTCAGTAAACGATTGGAAAGGCTCAAGATTAGACTCGCCACTGCTAATCGCACCTGCTGTACCATTAATTGAGGCATTACCCACCTCAAACGCAATCAAACCCTGACCACCATGTTGGATAGTAATCGCACCTCCGCCGTTACCTCCGGCTGTAGAAATACTGGCATTTCTGCCATTTTGGTCAATGAATGTGTCGGTTATCTGGATGAATCCGCCAGCGGTAATGTCAACGTTTCCGCCTGTACCATTAATTCCGGCTTGGGTATTAATTGCGGTAACTTGAATATTATTTTCAGCATTAAGGGTAATGGAACCACCATCACCTGAACTTGAACTTGTGTCTAGGGATTGAGTCGTGATATCTTGACTGGCTGTTAGGTCAATAGTATTGGCAGTTATTGTATCATTGGCTATGATATTGGCGGCATTATTGACCGTCAATCCAGCAAGTTTTCTTGAGGTAGCCGTACCTGTTCCTGTGGTGTATTGAACTGCTACTTCATCAGGGGATAAGGCAGAGTTGTAAATTGCTACTTCGTCAATACTGCCCCGGAAAAAATTATCAACTGCGTTCCCCCCTCTACGTGCTAGAAAAAGTGGAGAATTATTTTGTGTCGGGCTATTTATAGTATCGGTATTCGTATCTTCTAGAATTCCATCAACATATAAAGAGAGTGTCGAACCCTCTTTGATAAAAGCAATGTGATGAAACTGTCCATCGTCTATGGATACTGTTGAGTTAACGGTAGGACTCAGATTTGTAGGAACACCATCATATCGCGCAGCAAGGATTTTTCCTGATTGGTAGAAATAGCGAATCACATAAGGGTATGGCTCGCCTCCACTCCATTTTTCAATGACATCCTTATCACCAGCTACCGTATCCAATTGTTCAGGCGACACTTTAATCCAAGCCGTTATCGTAAAATCCTCATTCGTGCCAAAATCAATAAAATCTGAATCCGGAATTTCTACATACCCTGTCGTACCATCAAAAAATGGGGCTGGATTAGCATCATCCACTAACGCCCCCTCTTGATTACGATTTACCCCACCAAAGTAAGTGCCATCTATATTGTTTCCAGACGAGTCAAAAGCCGTTTCCCCCTCTTCATCCAAACGCCAATATCCTACCGGATCATCTAACAGTACCGCCACATTATAAGGTAACGCTCCACCTACAGCACCATTAAACGTAATATTCCCGGTTCCAGCTTCTAAAGTTAACGTATCCGTACCTGGATTAAAGGCATGAAGACTACGATTAAATGTAATATCCCCGCCCACTGTAGAACCTGTGCTGACTGTCTGACTACTGCGAAGAATTACAGGTGCTTCAAAGGTGAGATTTCCACCATTTAAGTAAACTGAGGCATCCAAGTTTATGAACGCCGCCTCAAATGATAAATTGTTGCTGCTACTAGAATTAATATCACTGATAATATCAATATTTTTACTCGCAGCAATTGAGACATCCCCAGAATTTAATGCCGTTAACAGTGAATTAGCAGAAATCAGGAAACTCCCGCTACCTTCTCCCGACAGGATTTGATTATCGTCGAGTGCTGTATCATTGGTTCCAGTTGTGCCAATAATCACGCTAGTGGGATCTAATAATAACTGTCCCGCTTCACCCCCACTGCTACTTACATCGACAAAACCGTCAAAGGCTAACTGTTGCTGACTGGATATTTCGACAAAACCGCCGTTGCCAGAATTATGTCCGCCACGAGTGCTAATGTTGCCATAAAATGCAGTTTGCTCATCTGCCCAGATAATTACAGTTCCACCATCGCCTGCGGTTATAGCATCAGCTTTAATCGTAGAATTTTCATTAACTAATGTGATATCAGCATTCGGGATTATTCCTTCACCTTGATAGTCGCCACCAATGCGAATAGTACCACCGTTATTTGTACCGGATGCGTCAATATTGGCGCTGATTAATCCTACAGTTTTGCCAATAACATTTATCTCGCCGCCAGTTGCAGATGAAGGCGCATGTAGGGGCGCATAGACGTGCGCCCCCACTGGTGTTCCAGCATTTCCGATCTGGGAAACATCAATAGTGCCAGAGATAATAGTAACCTCTGGCTCATTAGGAAGAATTAATTCAGAATCCGTTAATTTCACCGTTTCGGCTGAATCTACCTCAACGCCTGTCTCCAGGTTTTCCTCTGTCCCCGTCAACAATTCAGCTAAATCTAATGGTGTAAAGGGGATAACTTCTCCCGAACTATTCACCAATGGTTCAACTTCCAAAGACAGCAATTGTCCCGGCTGAGAAATCTTAACCCGATGAGAACCCGGAACTGCTGCAATCGTAATTCTTCCTCCCGGTGCTGTCAGTTCTCCCGTATTAATCACTGTACCACCGAGTAAAGTTAAATTCTGACCCTGGGAGATAGCTAAATTTCCGGCATTAACAATACTTCCGGGCTGAGATACATCAAAAATAAACTGTTGCGGATTTCCGACTAATTGCTGATACTCATTTGTGCCAAAGGCATTGAACCAAAGATTCTCGCCAAACCCAATCCCTGTCGCTGTTGTCATCATAAAATCAGCCGGGACATTTAACTGGGCATTTTGCCCAAACACTATCCCCGCTGGATTCATTAAATATAAGTTGGCATTTCCCCCCGTCACCTGAATCAAGCCATTAATCAGCGAGGGATTTCCCCCCATCACTCGTCCGAAAATATTATTGAGGTGAGGATTTGCCAAAAAGTTAGCGGTTTCACCTGCATCTAAACCAAACTCCTGGAAACTGTGGAATAGATTGGTTTCGTCGCTTGACAAACTACCGCAATTAATGTTATGTATATTTCCCTGTTGGTCAATAATCGTACCCGTTCCATCGGAGGCTGGAGTAATTGATTGCGCCAGTGTTTCTGAACCAACAAGACTCGCCACTATTGGCAGAAGAATTGCTGGAGTAACAGACAGCCATCTCAAGTACCATTGAGCAGATTTCATGAAATACACCCAGACCTATTCGGTTGAATTTTACCCCCCCTGACAAGGGTTTAATCGATAAGCAAGAAAACGCTATAAAACGATACGATACTTTAAATTTTGTGATTTTACGATACTTTGGGATGGTTGGTGGAAATTAACTCAACACCCGACAAGTTCTGTCAACAGGATTTACGCACAAACGCCATTTATAGTAGGGGCACGGCATTGCCGTGCCCCTACAGGTAGTGCCTGTGCCGTAAAGAAAGCGTAAGTCCTATTCAAGCCTCTCCAACCCTTACCAATGACATAGCTGGCTTCGTTTCGGGAAGCGAGTATGACATAAGACGAATGACGAATGACGAATGACGAATGACGAATGACGAATAACGATCGCAAACGAGTACAATAACTCTTACTTGTGATCATCCTGCTTAATTTTGACCACCTGGATCACGCTGAAAACAACTCATACCCGCTGGGAAGCCGAGCTGATGCAGCAGGTTCTAGCAGCTCACGACATCCCTAGTCGGATTATTGACCAGGGTATCCCGTCCTATTTTGGGGCGGGAAGTCCGGCTGCGTTGCAAGTTCGCTCTTATGATCAATGGACAGCTTTGCTATTACTCAGTTCTCCAGACGAGGAATAAGCAGAAATATCGGATAATTATTAAGGAATTAAAACATTTCATGTCTTTATTTGACTGGTTTGCCAATCGACGAAAATCAGAACCGATTCCCCAACAACGACGGGAACGGGAGATTGCTGATGGATTGTGGACAAAATGTGAGGCGTGCGCGGTTCTCACCTATACTAAAGACCTGAGAGCGAATCAAATGGTCTGCTCTGAATGTGGTCATCATATCCGGGTATATAGCGATGAACGGATTCGCCAGCTTATTGATGGGAATACCTGGATACCCCTGGATGAGCAAATTCGCCCCACTGATCCGCTAAAATTCCGCGATCGCAAATCCTATACAGATCGGCTACAAGATTACCAAGACAAGACTAAACTCACCGACGCCGTGCAAACGGGGATCGGACAGCTTCATGGATTACCCATCGCCCTAGGCGTCATGGATTTCCGATTCATGGGCGGTAGTATGGGTTCGGTGGTGGGCGAAAAACTGACCCGCCTGATCGAACAAGCTACCCGCCAACGCTTACCTGTGGTGATTATATGCGCCTCTGGGGGGGCGAGAATGCAAGAAGGAATGTTAAGCCTGATGCAGATGGCGAAAATCTCTGGGGCGCTGGAACAACATCGTCAAGCTAACCTACTCTATATCCCGGTGTTAACCCATCCCACCACGGGAGGCGTTACGGCTAGTTTTGCTATGTTAGGGGACATTATCCTAGCTGAACCCAAAGCTACCATCGGTTTTGCGGGACGCCGAGTGATTGAGCAAACCTTGCGCGAAAAACTCCCCGACGACTTTCAAACCTCTGAATATCTACTCCAGTACGGCTTTGTCGATGCGATTGTTCCTCGCACCCAGTTGCAAAAGACGTTAGCGCAGCTTATCCGCCTCCATCAACCCTTCCCTACCTCACCTACTGTGGTTTCCCATTCTGAACCGATGACGTTGATGGCGAAAGGCGCTGATCACAAAACTGAGTTTTAAGGGGGGAGCGTTTTGTGAGTTTTTACCTATAAATCTTTGACGTAAAAAACTTCTTGAGAGAAAGGCGTCCCCAGGATGGCATCATATTCATAGTGAAGTGACTCAATCTCAATTTCGTCAGTCAATTATTATGGGGTTTGCAGACCGATCAAAGGTGGACATTACTGCCGAATACACGGTTCCCACAAAAAAGATACCCGATCCAGGTAAACCGTTGGGAATCATTGAAAGACTGAAAATGGGCGGCTTGTGCATTCCCTGTTTTCTGTGAAGAGTTCACTGAAAATCCGTAGTGTGACATCTTTAAACGTGCAGACTGTCGGTTTGATCCCCAGAAGTGGTTGACGTCGATGCCCTTCAGGTAGAGGATAAGCTACAGGTTGAGCAATTTTCATGCATTTAAAACGAATGAGCCAAATTTTCCAAGGAGAACCCCCAATGAAACGATTGATATTGCTGGCTGTGGCAATGGTATTGTTTGTGTTTCAAGTAGCGGTGAGTAGCGCCAGCGCTCTTGAACTCAGTGAGGACGTTCGCACCGTTCCCGTCAATGAACAGGGTGATACTACGGTTGTCAGCCTAGGCGAGTTCAAGACAGGTCAACGCCTGTTTAACGATACCTGTAGTCAATGTCATCTCGGCGGCAGAACCAAGACAAACCCCAACGTCACTTTAAAGATGGAGGATCTCAAAGGAGCATTTCCTCCGCGAGATAACATTGCCGCTCTCGTAGACTACATAAAAAACCCCACAACCTATGACGGATTTACAGAGATTTATGAGTTGCATCCTAGCACTCGCAGCGCAGATATCTTCCCGGAGATGAGAAATCTCACAGAAGACGATCTGGAGGCGCTCGCGGGTTATATTCTGATCCAACCAAAGGTTCAAGGTATCATGTGGGGAGGTGGTAAGGCTGTCAGCTAAGTCCGGATTTTTTTGAATGATGCATCGAAGGGTTGGAAGTAGACGATTAAACGGTTGGAGGTAAAATCATTTAACGTTTAATTGGCTAGTATTCAACCCTTCAGTAACCCCAAACAAAAGATAAAAAACTAGAAACTAATGCTGACTAATTGGATTAAAATATTTCCCCTGGGTCATTTACTCCGCTATAAATTTTTTTCAGCTCGCGGTCTTTTCGCTACGTTGATGGCTATCTCTATCGTCTTTATAGTCAGCTCTCCGGCTTATGCGATAGATGACTACGTTAAACGCTTCTTAAAGGTGACTGAACCCATTGCGTTAGATTTAGATGGACAGGGACAAACCCAGCAATTTACCCCAGAGGATTTGGCTGAGGGGAAAGAACTGTTTAAAGCCCATTGCATCAATTGTCATGTTGGCGGAACAACCCTACAAGATCCCAGAGTTTCCCTGGAAATAGAAACATTGGCGGGAGCAACCCCACCTCGCGATAATGTCGATGGGATTATCTCTTTTCTCAGAGAACCTATGACTTATGATGGCAGCGCCCCAAGTTTTTGGTGTCGCCAAGTCCCAGACACTTGGATGCCACGGGAGCAAATTGAAAAGTTAGCTGCATTTGTCCTGAGAGCGGCTCAAAAGGCTCCAGGTTGGGGTGGGAAGGCTTCATCTTAAATTTGTGGAGCAGGTGGAGCGGGGGGAGCAGGGGGAGCAGGGGGAGCAGGGGGAGCAGGGGGAGCGGGGGGAGATGGGGAAGCGATGGTGATAATCGGACACGGCAATGCCGTGTCCCTACCAAAGCTTAGGGATAATTGATTCGTAGGGGCACGATACTATCGTGCCCTGATCTCGCTTCCCCAGCTCCATTACTAATACGTCATAATGGGGTGTAAATTTTGAGAGTAGCGCTCAAACTTTGAGCAAATGAAAACAGCGACGCGCCCAGAGAAATTAACGGATTTAGCCAACTGTTTACAGGAGGACTTGCAGTCATACCTGCATGAGAGTATTCCTGTTCAAGTTCGGTGTCGGCGAAGTGATGAAAAGTTAGCGATTTGGGTACAGCATCCCGCCGAGGCGACGCTGGATAAAGACCAGATTCTGGCGTTTTTAGAACAAACGATCCGCAGCCAATATCCATTGGTGGCTCAACAAGTAAGAGTTAACCTGCTGCGATCTGGCGAAAAGAAACCTTACGTCTCGCAATCGCTCTCCCTAGATTTGCCTGAACCTGAACCCGAAACGACGACACCCTCTGAGGTGGATTCGGTAGAAACAAAGGAGACAGAGGAGACTAACTCCTCCTCTGAGGCGGAAACTCCGCCAAACCTAGACTCAGAAAAAACACAAGCTGAATCATCGCATTCGTGGGATCAACCTATTCCTGAGGTAAACGATAAAGCCGATGAGTCAAAATCCGAACAACCGCCGTCAGTCAAGCTCAGGTTAAAATCATCCTGGCTACCGTTAGTAGTCGCGGGTGCTGGGTTGAGTTTGGTGGTTTTCTTGAGCACGCTTTATCTCCTGACTCGCCCTTGTGTCATGGGTAAATGCACGGTTTTGTCAGAAGCGGAACAGTTAAGTCAGACATCAGCAGAAACCCTGCAAAACCCAGCATCGGGAAAAGCGGTTTTGGAAGCCCAGGAGCAGTTACAAGAGGCGATTCAATTAGTGGCGGCGATTCCGTTTTGGTCCGGTTACCGCAGCCAAGCGCAACAAAAACTGCAAGTCTATCAGTCCCAATCCGAAACCGTGGCGGATATGGTAGAGGCGCTGAAAACAGCAGCTAGAGCGGGGTATGAGAGCCAAAACCCGCCGCATCCAGAATCGAAGTGGCGGGAAGTTCAGAACCTCTGGCGAGACGCGATCGCGAAATTGGAACAGCTACCTACGGATAGCAATCTTCAACCTTTAGCCAAAACTAAAATTAAAGCATATAAGACGAATTTAGAGGAAATTAATCAGCGACTGCTTAAAGAACGAATTGCCCAGGAACATTTAAAAGCGGCTCAAGAAGCGGCGCGGATGGCTGAAGTGCGTCAAGGAATTGCCCAATCCTTATCAGACTGGCAATTGGTTTATGCGACTTGGCAAGCGTCGATGCAGCGCCTGAAACAGATTCCCCAAGGGACAACTCCTTATGAGGAAGCCCAAGAGTTATTGGCGCTGTATTTACCCAATCTTGCCAAAGCCCGCGATCGCAAAACTCAAGAGCAAATTTCTGCTAATGCCTATAATCAAGGCGTGCGGCTGGCTCAACTGGCGACAGACTCTCAATCCGATCAGCAATGGTCAGTCGCTCTAGTTCACTGGCGAAATGCGTTAACTTATGTCAATCAGGTACCCAAACAGACCTATTACTATGCTAAGGCACAATCGTTGGTTGAACCCTACCGAGGTGCGCTCAAACAGGCTCAAAACCAGCTTCAGTTAGCTGTCAAGATGCAACAAGCCCGTCGGGATCTTAATCAAACTTGTTCGGGGACACCCAAAATTTGTACCTATACGCTTGACAACAAGATGATCAAGGTGCGGTTAACCCCTGCTTACGTCCAGATGGTACAACAACGAGCGTTCAGTGCTAGAACCCAAGGAGACTCAGAGGCTCATGCGGGTATTGTGAATCACATTTTGACCTTGGGAGAAGCGTTGGAAGTGATTAGCGATAACGCCCAATTGCGAGTAGAGGTTTATACACCAGAGGGGGTGATGATCCAATCCCATAATCCGGCTCAGTAGCTTGGACTACTACCTTGACGGTCAAGGTGCGATCGCGTATGAAGCAGCTTGGTGAAATGAGTAGTCTTTCTTGGAATTCAAGTATTTTAAGAAATACAGTGTAATGTAAAAAAAAATAAAATTAAGTAACAAAACAAGAAATAATAGCAGTTTAAGTCACTCTAAAACCTTAAGATACCTAGTAGTGTTAGCTAAAAAGTAAAAGCTTCTACAATCCAAAATTCCCAAGTAAATTCTCCTCGTTAAAAGGGATGTTCATTATCCATTGTTAATTTGTGAATTTATCTAAATTATAACGATCAAGTTACTTTCTATTAACTTTAAATGATACAGAAAACTAAACCCTTACACGTATCCCAACCTCAGCTCAATCCTAGTCCAACGATGATGGCTCTATTGGCTATATTCACCGCCATCGTAGCTTTATCCATGGCGGCTATATTGATCCGATTGAGTGAACGGGAACTTGGTCCATTTGCCACCATCTTTAATCGCTTCTGGATTGCCTTTATCGTTTTATGGCTATTGAACCAGTCAAAGGCGCGATCGCAACACGATGAACAATCGTCTAGACCTCAGTCAGATTATACCGTTCGCGACTGGATCATGTTGATCTCGGCGGGAGTAATGTTCTGGGGGTGTTTGGCACTTTGGGCATGGTCTCTCACCCAAACAGGCGTTGCTAATTCCACCATCTTACATAACCTGACTCCCTTATTCACAACATTAGGAGTATGGTTGATATTCGGTCAGCGTTTTGACAGTCGGTTTCTGATTGGGTTGATGATGGCAATGGTGGGGGCAACTGCCCTAGGACTTGATGATTTACAAGTCGCGACGGATAACTTTGCCGGAGATATTGCCGCGTTGTTATCCGCCCTGTTTTCCGCCGCCAACTTGATGCTGATTGAAAAACTGCGTGCCAAGTGGGATGCCACCACCATTATTATGTGGTGCTGCTTAGTCGGAACAGTGGTAACGTTGCCCGTTGTCCTGCTAACTGAAGACAGACTATTCCCGATTTCGGGTTCAGGATGGTTATCGGTTATCAGTTTAGCGGTTGTCTGTCAAGTGGTCGGTCAAGGACTACAGGCATATAGTCTCAAACGCTTGTCTTCTGGATTAGTGGGTGTGTTCCTGCTCCTTGATCCCGTACTGGCGGCGTTGGTGGCGTGGGTTCTGTTTGCCGAACATTTAAGTTTGTTTAACGGATTCGCGTTTGCTGTGGTTTTAGTCGGCATCTATGTGGCTAAATCGAGTCACTACGCCTCTCAGGTTATGGCACAAGACTCCCAACCCGCGCTTTGTGTCGCTGGGAAGTAATTCGGGTCTGCTGAAATCAGTCTTGTGGGCAACTTTGGGAAAGTCTTATGTAACGGTAAAATGAGTATGAACATTACTTAGCAAGGATTAAAGTTCTATGACGCCCTCATTAGCCAACTTTTTCTGGAGTCTCGTTTTGGGTGGAGTAATTGTGGTGATTCCCGCCACTGTTGCTCTGATCTTTATCAGCCAGAAGGATAAAATCCAACGCTCCTAAGCTTGAGCGGTCGTTTTTGAACCCTTTGTCCAGGAACAGGGTAGCCCAGTCAGTCGCTGCCCTGTTTTCCCTATCTAGCTTCCTGAACCTCAACTTTTGAGTAGAATAGACTAGGCGTGAAGCTTTATTCTCTCAAAAATTTTGGCATAGCCAGTTAAGGTAGAGATTTATGGGCAAAACTCGCTACCATAGGACTGACTTAGGAGAGCAGCAATGGTAAATTTTGGGCTGAACCCAGCCAGTATTCTGGGTATTTTCTTGGCAGTTGCCGGAGCAGGGCTTTATTTCCTGCGATCGGTACGTCCGGAGTTAGCACGAGATCACGACATATTCTTCGCCGCTGTCGGACTATTGTGCGGCTTTATTTTGGTATTTCAGGGATGGCGACTTGATCCGATTCTCCAGTTTGGTCAGTTTCTGTTAACGGGTTCTGTCATTTTCTTTGCGGTTGAAACCCTGCGTCTACGAGGAATCACCACCGAACAAGCCAAGCGCAATACAAAAGTTGTCGATGACGAACGCCCCGTGAGCAACGTTTATCGCCAGGTGGCTGAGTTGGACGAACTCGAACCGATGGAAGATGAAGATCCCTACATTGGTCGTCGCCTCCGGGGAACCGCCGATTCGCGCTATAACCGCAGCGACAGGTACGAAGCCGAGGTTCGCCGTCCTAGAAGTCGCAGCGTTTCCGATGACTTCCCCCCAGAAGAACGCTCCCGTAAACGCCGTCCACGTCCTGCAACTCGTTCCTCAAGACCGCCTGTGGACAGATGGGAGGCTGACGTAGATAATGACTGGGATGATAGACCAACTCCGAGTCGTCGTCCTCGCCCTTCGCGTCCACCGAGTCGCAGCCCCGAACCTGATATAGAACCCCCACCCAGAAAAAGACGTCGTCCTCCCCAAGAAGCAACGGTATCTGTGGCAGATCAAGAGGTAGAACCGCCTGCCAGCGATTATGTGGATTATAAACCCATTGATCCGTTGGAGGACGAAGACGAGGATGACTACGTGCCTAGAGGTTCAGAATACTAAATCAAATTAGGTATAAGCTGTTCGGCATTTAAATTTTAATGTCAATAATGACGAACTCCTTGGTGTGCGAGCCAGAAAGCTCGCTACTAATACCCAATTTAAATAGGGTCTGCTGAATAAGTCTTGTGGTGGGGAGAGGCAACAGGGAACAGGCAACAGGCAACAGTTTCAAGCCTCTGTTGAGGTAAAATTCGGCGCTTAGGTCGGCGAAAATCCCAAGATGCAAGAGGGTGCTAGTGTAAAAACCTTGCACTTGTTGGATGAAAAAATAGATTGAAACCCTTATCTGGTCTACCTTCCACACTCATGCAGCAAGCCCTAAATACATGACAGCTTACCACCCACGTCAGTAGAGTTGGGTTTCGTTCCTCAACCCAACCTACCAATCATCATAATTCCTAGCCTAATTGCTAGCCAAAGCCGCATTTAACAAAATAGCCAGAACAGAACGAATTGCTCGCAGTTCTTCTGGCGGTTCCCGTAAAAACTCGAAACTACTAGCATTAATTAAAGCATTATAAGCATCCACAACAGCCACAAACTGAGCCGGATTAACATTACCCCCTGCTGTCAATCCCGCTAGGCTAGTGGCTAGATTTTGGGCAAGGGTTGGATTTGCCCCAGCATTAACAAGGGAATTTTGAATTTGACTCATCCCTGCATCAACGTTACCCGTTCCCGTCAAAACCTGGGCAAAGTTTTGCTGAACTGATGCGGGAATGGGAGACGTATCATTACCAACACCGGGCAAATTTCGTTGGGCAAGTCGTTCATTTACGAAATCCGCTACCTCGAACACATCCTCTCGTATCTGAGGTGTTTCATACACGAGAATGAGTTCACCACCTCGACTTGGAGCAAAAGCACCACCCGCTATATCGCTAGTGGTAATAATATTGCCCGTAACATCTGATAGGACAGGCTGGGCTTGGCTCGATGTTGTCATCGATAAAATTCCTGCTACTCCCACAGCTAAACCTAGTCCTAACTGAAATGCTAAATGTCTCTTTTTCATTCGTCTTCTCCTTATATAACTGACTTGAGTAATGGGTATCGCATTGCTATGCCCCTACGCCAAGAATTGGAGGTGAATCAATCTACACGCTTTAGAACGATAGCCCATAACCAATCCCCAAAATGAACCGAGGGTCATCGCCAGCATTACCCGTCACATCAGCTACAGCCGGGGTAATTACCAGAGGAACACCCTGAATTGGCACAATTGAAGCGCCTAAATATAAATCTTGACCCGTCCAATCGGCAATTAAGGTAATGGGTTCTACAACTTGTAAACCAACGCTACCAAATACATTCGTCGAACCCTCTTTATCCTCAATATCATTTTCGGAGCGGAAGCGCCCCCCACCGAGACCAACAGAAGCAGTTAGGCGACTAAAGGGATCACTGGGATTTTCCCGCAAACGGAAGACTTTACTGACAACTCCATAAACACTTTGGTCACCATCGGTATTGCCCCAAACAATGGCATTCTCCACACCAACTGCCACAGCGAGATCATCACCAATTAAGCGGTGAAGTTTGAAGCTAACTCCGCCATCTTCAAAGGTATCGCCAAATAAGTCATAAATGGAAACAGCGGTTTCTAGAGCAACGATTTTCTTAGCATCACCGACGCCAAAACCGACAACAACAGCACCATCGTCTTCATCGAAAAACCGCACTTGCTCTTGATAGGTAGCACCGAAGAATATATTTCCCGTTTGAGCGCCAAAGGCTGTAGGAGTATTAATACTGGAACCCCCGCGTACAATCCGACGCAATTGCTCTTCCACAGGTGGTGCTGGTAAGAGATACTGCCGTCGCAAAGCAGCAACTTGTTCCGGTGTCGGTGGTGGTGGTTCTTGGGCAATGGGTTCATACCCCACAATGTAACGGCTTGCCACAGTGGTGGGCGGGATTTGGGGTAATTGCCCTTGGCTGACTAATGCTTGGTAAATAAAGGCAGCTACATCGGCACGAGTGGCCGTCTGATTCGGATTCAAGAACGCCACATTCGGGTAATTCACTACCATCTGGTTTACCGTTGCTGCCGCGATGCTAGTCTGCGCCCAGTCCGGAATTTGAGCGGCATCCTGAAAGGCTTGATTTAATAGGGCTGTGCTTTGAGCGGGAGCCGATAAATCCAATCCACTGACTAATGCCACTAGCACTTGCACACGGGGGATATTTTGATCCGGAAGGAAAATATTATTGGGATATCCTTCCATAAATCCCATGCGATATGCTTCTTGAATCGCATCCAATGCCCAGAAGTTAGCTGGGATATCCGAAAACTGAGTGGCTGGACGTTCCAAGGGTTGCTCAAACGCCTGACGAATCATCGCCGCAAACTGAGCGCGGGTGACTGGGGCGTTAGGTCGAAATGTCCCATCGGGAAATCCCTGGATGATTCCCCGTGCAGCTAGGGCTTGGATAAAGGCTTGCGCCCAATTGTCTTGAATATCTGGAAAGGTTGTGGCTTGAACGATTTGCCTGCCACGACTAGGCGTCGATGTCGGTGCTGTTTGTGCGGGTTGAGTTGTATTTGGGGCAGAGTTTTGGGGGCGCAGGGCATCAGCCCCCAGCATATTATTTAGGAGTGATTCTCCTAATGAGTCTTTTTGATTAGCTTGTGGGTTGGTTTGGGCTTGGGCAATACTCTGAGGACTGGCTATGTTAGCTGCCACACTGAGTAAGGTGCTGCCCACCACTGAACCAATGACTATATATCCCCAATGGTGCATAGTTTTGCCGATTGGCTGGAAACAACCCTTAAACCTATATCTCCTCATCACTTTTGCTATGCTCCCGAAGCTGAGTTGTTATCTCAAAGGTACATGAGTTTTGCTGATTAATGCCTTAATTTATCTAAAAAATTGCCGTGGATACTTCTGTTATGACCCAACAGGGTTTAAAGGAAGTCTCTGTTCCAATGCACAACAGGCACTAAAATGTCAAGTCCTACTGATGACTAATTTCGCTTTTATCCCGTGTGAACCTTTAGGTTTATTTAATGGTAATTTAACAATAGTAGCTGGCTTCGGCTAGTATGGCTGCTTTTGGGTTAAACGATACATATAGTTAGGGGCTGCTGAATAAGTTTTGTGGTGAGGGGAGGGAACTGCTTAACAGGGAACTGCTTAACAGGGAACTGCTTAACAGGGAACTGTTTCAAGCCTCTGTTGAGAGAAAATTCGGCGTTTAGGTTGAATGTCACTGACTGGTAGGCTGGTGGGCAATGCCCACCCTACGGCACATCAAAGGTTTTGGCTATATCACAATGCTTATTTCAGTGCCATTCAGTGTAGGTTGGCTTGCAATGCCAGGGTGAGAAATCCCCGTTCGTTCACGCCAGGGAGGATGTCAAAGAGATAGGTAGCTCAATCCGAAACTCTGTATCTTTACCGGGTTCTGAGAAACATTGGATTGAGCCTTTATGCTGTCCGACAATAATTTGGTAACTAATGGCTAGTCCTAAACCAGTACCCATACCAATGGGTTTAGTAGTGAAAAAGGGATCAAATATGCGAGCTTTAATGTCTGAGGTGATATGAGACCCGTTATTGGCAATGCGAATCATAACACGCTCGTTTTCTAATTGTTCTGTCCAGAGAATAATCCGAGCGGGTATTGTATGCGGTTCTTCTCTGATAGCATCAATGGCGTTGTTCAGAATATTCAGAAACACTTGATTTAACTGACAAGCATAACATTCGACTAAGGGTAAGTTGCCGTAGTCTTTGACTACCTCAATATTCAATTCGGGTTGATTCGATTTTAAGCGATAGTGCAACATCAATAAGGTGTTGTCAAGTTCTTGATTAATATCAACCGATTGCAAACCAGAACGGTTTTGCCGGGAAAACTCTTGTAGAGAAAGAACCATCTTCTGGATGCGTTGGGTTCCTCGGCGCATTGATGATAAAACTTTCGGCAAGTCGTCAATGAGAAAGTTCAGATCGACGGTTTCAATTTTGTCAATAACATCGCGGGGAGGGTTGGGGGTGATTCCTTGGTAGAGATTGAGGAGTTCAATTAAGTCTTGGGTGTAGCGTTCAGCGTAACTGAGGTTACTGTAGATAAATGTGACGGGGTTGTTGAGTTCATGGGCTAAGCCGGCGATAAGCTGCCATAAGCTTGCCATTTTTTCCGTTTGCACTAATTGTGCCTGAGTTTGTTGTAATTGTCGCAGGGCTTGACTTAACTGTTGAGTTAATTGGCGCGATCGCAGCCCCGCCCTAACCCGTGCCAATAACTCTTCGACATCAATAGGTTTGGAGATAAACTCATCAGCACCTGCATCTAAGCCTTGAACGCGATCGGTAATTTGATCGCGCATGGTGAGCAAAATTATAAACGTGGTTGCCAATTCTGGATCAGCTTTCACTTGCCGACAGACTTCTAGTCCATCCAGACGAGGCATAATCCAATCACATATCATCAAATCGGGATAGAGCAATTTGACCTGGAGTAGGGCTTCTTCTCCGTTTGGGGCGATCGCGACGTCGTGATTTTGACTCGTGAGTAGATTTTTCAGCACAAGCTGAACCGTCAAATCATCATCAACCACTAAAATTTTCGCCATAGCTGATTAACCGCAATTCTACATCAGGGGAATTCTTGGGAAAGATATGATTTTACCCCTAACCTCTGGCTTTCGAGTGCAACAACCAGATCCGCCGCATTGGACAAATACTCGGCTTTTGCCTGACGCTCCAATTCAGTCGCGATCGCGTGGAGAGATGAAACACCCACATTAGCCGCCGCTCCTTTGAGCTGATGGGCGCATCTGGCGACAGTTGGATAATCATTGACAGCTTCAGCTTGTTTAATCGCTTCTAAGTTAACGCGAATGACCTCCAGCAAGGCGGCGAGCAGCTCACCTTTTAACTCCACTTCACCTAGACTTACTTCCTCTAAGCGATCAAAGTCGATCTCGATAGCGTTGGTAGAATTGCTCGGTGAAAAATTCGATTCAGACAAAAAGCTTCTATTCCGATTTTTATTGGGCAGTAGATAATTATAGCCTGATCATGAACGGATCACGCTGGTGGTTCAGTGGAAATGCAGGGAAGCCGAAGGACTCCATGTGCAGGGGACGGAGCGAAGTCTCGTAGTTTACCTGCAAACTGAGTAGGGGCGGGTTTTGCACAAATGTTACCATCAATAGCCCACAGAAAATCCCCAAACCCGCCCCTACAAGTATCACGAATCACCTTTTCCCCTTAGATTCCCGACGCCTTAATTAAATCGGTCGGGGATTGAGTCGGGACGTGAATCTAACTGTTAATGACTAAACCATGATTTGCCAGCAATTTCTAGATTTTTCTGGAAATATCTCCTCTTGTGTGGTAGGATATTGAGTGATTTATCAAACACTAACATTAAGATATGCCACGCCGAGGGAAGCGTCTCAAGTCCTCCAAGTCTCTCCAAAAACACTGCGAAACTGGGACAGAGACGGCGAGAACCGAACAATTAGAACTCCTGCGGGTCATCGACGGTACGATATCGATTCCGTCGTCAATCCAGAGGGCGATACAAGAATCAGAGTCCTCTATGCCAGAGTTAGCTCATACAAACAAAAGTCAGAGATGGTGCGACAAGCCGACTACCTGCAATCCCTGTTCACAAACGGAAAGCTTATCAAAGAAGTCGGCTCAGGACTCAACTACAAGCGCAAAGGACTTCTTTCCCTTTTGGGACAAGTTTTGTCAGGAAACGTCAGAGAAGTTGTGGTCTCGATCAAAGACCGACTTGTCAGGTTCGGTCTTGACCTTATCGAATGGCTCTGTCAACAAAAAGATTGCTTCCTCGTGGTTCTCAACCGAAGTGACTTGTCTAATGAGCGAGAAATGGTTGAAGATATCCTTGCCATCGTCCATGTCTTCAGTTGCAGATTGTACGGTCTCAGAAAGTACAAGTCTGCTATCAAAGAAGATCCGAGTTTATCCAGAAACAACGCTGGCTAAAGCCTGGTTTCAGTGGATTTCGGCTGCACGATGGTGCTTTAATCAGGCAATAGCCATACTTAAGACCCAGAAAATTGGCAAATACGACCTCCGAAAAATGGTCATGGACATGGCTCCATCTTGGGTAAGTCAAACCCCTTATAACCCACGCCAACTGGCGGTATTTCAAGCCTTTGAAGCACATAAAGCGGCAAGGAAGTCGGGGGGAGATGCTCAATTCAGATCTGTGCGTGAACCCGTTAAATCCATTCGGTTTCAAAAGGACAATTGGAAGAAGGGAGCGTTTTACCCGACACAGACCAAGGGATTAAGCTTTAAGGCAAGTGAGCCAATCATCGATAAAATGCAGCATGAACCTGCCTTGGTCTTGGACAGAGGGCGCTGGTTTATTTGTTATGCCATAGACGCGCCTAAGCCCGAACCTTTGGATAGCCAACTGGCTATCGCCCTTGACCCTGGCGTGAGAACATTCTTGACCGGGTTCGACGGTTCTGAAGTCTGGGAGGTTGGCAAGTATGACATAGGGCGCATTTATCGGTTAGCCAGTCACCTTGATCGGTTGATGTCTCGAATCGGTCTATCTAAGGGACGCCAGTTTAAACACTTGCGGTATCAAGAGTACACCAGTAAAACCTGTTCAAAATGTGGTCATGTTCACACAAAATTAGGAGGCAACAAACGATTCGTTTGTCCCTCCTGTGGTCATACTATTGGGCGTGATATCAATGGCGCTTTCAACATTCTGTTGAAGGCTTTGAGAGATACCTCCACATCTGGTGTGATAGCTTCATTCCAGATTGTGCCATACTCAGAAACTTCCGGAGCCATACCAGATTTTTCCGGGTTAAATGTATCTGATAACACCTGTAAGGGTTGAATCAGCCTCTTGTGTTTGGGCAGTTTCGTCCTCTGGCGGTAATCCTAAAACCTCTCGGTAGGTGCGGATATACTGTTTGGCTGATTTATCCCAACTGAAATTCTTACGCATACCGCGTTGCTGTAGTGTTGTCCATTGTTCTTTAAAGCGGAAACCTTCCCAAGCCCGTACCATACAGGTATAAAAGTCTAACGGTTCATAGCGGTCAAAACAGTAACCTGTCCCAGTTTGGCTAACAGGTTCATGGTGAAAAACCGTATCCACCAGACCCCCGGTGCGCCGGACAATGGGGACACAACCATAGCGCATAGAGAGCATTTGAGTAATGCCACAAGGTTCAAAGCGGGATGGCATTAGGAATGCATCACAACCCGCATAAATACGTCGGGACAGAGCATCACTATAAAGGAGTTGGACAGACATACGACCCCGATAGCGAGATGCCAATTGCCACATTTGGGTTTCGTAGTAGCGTTCACCAGATGCCAGCAATATAAATTGGGCATCGGTATAAGCTAAGAAGCGATCAATGACTTGTAATAATAGGTCAATCCCCTTTTGCTCCACGAGGCGCGTGACCATGCCCATGAAAAAGGCATTGGAGTTGACTTCTAAGCCCACTTCTTCTTGCAAGGTCACTTTGTTTTTGCGACGTAATTCCAGCGTATCGGCGCTGAATTTTTGCTCGATATATTTGTCGGTTTCTGGGTCATAACTATCCGTATCAATGCCATTAATAATCCCGACGGTTTTACCACTAATGAAAGACATTAAGCCTTCTAGGGTTTCACCGTATTCAGCCGTGCGGATTTGTTCTGCATAAGTTGGCGACACGACAGTCACTCGATCCGCAAATTGTACCGCTGCTGCCAGCGTATTATGACCTTGCATATACCAGGGACACCAGGTTATCTGCTGTAAGCGCCAGCGCCAGGGACCTTGATACGCCAAGTTGTGAATCGTAAAGACGGTGGAAATATCCGGGGATTGATTCATCCACACCGGAATCATGCCTGTATGCCAATCGTGACAATGAATAATTTGCGGTTTCCAGTAGTTCCAGGCAAACTCAGCCGCGCCATTAGCAAAGAGAGTAAATCGCCAGTCTTCATCCGCTCCGGCGTAAATATGGCGTCCTGAGAAGGCGAGATGACCAAACAGATAGAGGGGGACATCGGTTCCGGGTAATACCGTCTCATAGACAGCGAATGGCTCAAACATGGCAGATCCCCACCAGACAGGTTCTTTGGGAATCTCCATCTTGTCGGGTAAAAAGCCGTAATACGGCATAAAAATCCGCACATCATGTCCCAAGCGCTTCAGGAACTTAGGCAATGCGCCCACGACATCCCCCATACCGCCGACTTTTGCCAGGGGCGCTACCTCTGCGGCAACAAACAGAATATTCATAATGATGGTTGTGTACGATGAAGTCTCAAGTAGTAATACTATCCTTCAGAGGGACGTTTACAATGACGAATCCTTGAATTCGGGGCATTTTTGCGTCAATGTGGGGAGATAGGATGCTCCGTGCGATCGCCCGTGTCAGGTGTAAGATGGGAACCGATGGCGGACGCGATCGCATCCCTAACCTTCCATCACCTGATTAAACCGATCTCTCCCCGCATGATAATCTTTACTTTCATACCCCATAACATGCCGGACAATCCACTTTTGTGATCTGCCATCCTCCATCAGTAAACGAATCGCCTTCCTCAACACCTGCTCCTGATCAATAAACCGTTCAACAAACCAGTTTTCGGTTTCCGCAAATCCCCGCTTATCATTTTCAGCACTGCGATTCAGATAAAAGGCGGCTAATAATGCTTTAAATGATTTGCCTAAAACTTTCTCATTTCCCAAATTTAGCGCCGTCAACTCTTCAGTCGTGATTTGATTGATAAAGTTGGATTGATTCTCTTTAGAGGTCAATTCCTTAAATAAGTCATTTAAATTGCCCACTTTAACATTGGGAAGATAGCCATACAAATAATCCGCAACTATCCCCTTCAATACCGCATCTCCCAGAAATCTTAACTGTTTATTCGGTGACGAACGCTCTTTTATCTTTTTTAAATGACGCTCCAGCAAGGGCGCAATCAACTGCTTAACTAACCAATTCCGCGCCTGAGAAAACCCCCGATCCTGATGAATCGCCCCAACTAACGCTATCAATGCTTCTTCAAAGGGATTATGATTTTGTAAACGCAAGCGATGCCGTTCTTGCGTCAGTCCCAGAAACGGATACCCTTCGCCTAACCCCAATTTATCCCACAGTTTGGTTAACCGTTGTCCTTCGACTAACTTGTCCCGTAAGCCTTTAAAATTACTCACCTCTAAATAGGGACAGTTGTGATATAAATAGTCAGTAATTACCAGATTAAAAATAGCATTTCCCATAAATTTTAATCGCTCATTATTCTGTTCAGATTCTCCAATTTGTTCAGCATAAGAACGATGCATCAAAGCAAGTCTAAGCAGATCACTATGCTTAAACTGAATACCGATTTGGCTTTCTAAAGATTCAGGATTCCATTCCATCATTTTTACAGGATTAAGACGTTTTAACAGTAGATGATTGCACCGTCAGGACTGAACAGGGAGCATGGTGAAGAACGTAATTACTGGCACTCCCCAAAATTAACTCCGAAAGCCCCGACAAACCCCGATGACCAATGATAATGAGATCAGCTTGCCAATTCTTCGCCACCTTACAGATGGTTTCCCCCGGACTTCCTGGCACCTGGGTAAACTCCGCCATGACACCAGCCGCCGTAGCGTCACCTGTGCGCGATCGCAAAATCTCCAGACATTCGCTTTCAAATTCGTCCCACTGCTTGCGGTAGGCAATATTCACATCATCTAATCGCCACGGATAGTAGTCCACATCAGAAAATCCTGGCATACCCGGACTCGTGTCTTCCTCCGGAGACAGGACGTGCAACAGTAATAGATTACCCTTGACCGCTTTGGCTAACTCTAGGGCTTGCTCAAAAACATAATCACCCATACCAGAGGTATCTATGGCAACAAGCATCTTTTCAAACATAACCACTTTCTCCAAAACCCTGGTAAATAGTAGGGTTGTTACCCCTCTGACAATGGTATAATGAATTTCAACTCTGGATAGTGCCGCTCGATTTCGGTAAAGCACTAGCTTATAGATGATAGATGCTAATTCTAATCTAGCGATTGTGTCGGAATCTGGCTCGAAAATATACAGAATAATTAATTTTTGTGAAAATCTAGATGCCAGAAACATCTCAGTTTTCACAGAAACTTTTGCAGCCAATACAAATCCGACACTCAACCTGGAAACCAAGGGCTGAGAGAGGGAAAAATTTCATGAGTTTAAATGCCCGCTTTGCAGTAATCAGCGACTTACACATCGCCCTACCCAAAACTATTTGGGATATTCCCAACCGCTTCCATTTAGTGGAAATCAGTATCCCTGCCCTAGAGTTAGTATTCAATCATTTAGAACAGCTTAATCTAGATTTTCTCCTACTTCCAGGAGACTTAACCCAGCACGGCGAACCGACGAACCATGACTGGCTACAAAGGCGATTGTCCCAGCTACCCTACCCGGTTTACGTTGTACCTGGTAATCATGATGTCCCCACGCTATTACCTGATGAACGTTCGATTGGATTAAAGGAGTTTCCCCACTACTATCGTCAATTTGGCTATAACAATCCAGATAAACTCTACTACACCCATGAAATTTTCCCTGGTGTGCAGCTTATTGGTTTAAATTCCAACCAATTTGACCAGATGGGTAAACAACTCGGTTGTCTCGATGCACCCCAATTGGCATGGCTTGAGGATGTACTTGCTCAAACCCAGGATAAATTGATTGTGGTCATGGTACATCACAATGTTATTGAACATCTACCGGATCAAGCTAAGCATCCCTTGGGACGCCGCTATATGCTGGATAATGCCCCCACCCTGTTAAATCTGCTCAAAGCGGCTGGGGTCAATTTGATTTTTACGGGTCATCTTCATGTCCAGGATATCGCCTATCACCAGGGAATCTATGATATTACCACTGGATCATTAGTCAGCTATCCCCATCCCTACCGCGTCTTAGAACTGCGAACCGATAATTTAGGGAATCGCTGGTTACAAATAGAATCCCATCACATCACCTCTGTACCCGGTTGGGAGAATTTGCCGGAAATTTCGCGAAAATGGATGGGCGATCGCTCTTATCCGTTTATGGTAAAGTTACTTACCGCCCCACCGTTATGTTTACCCCAACACGACGCCGATAAACTTGCCCCCAGTTTACGCAACTTTTGGGCAGATATTGCCGTGGGTGACACCTATTTTGATTTTCCTGATTTTCCTCCGCCTGTCCGCCGCTATTTCCAAACGTTCAGCGCGATGGATAGTCAGGGTAAGCCGGCTTTTATCGATAATCACACAACATTACTCTTGGAGTAATGCCCTTTTTGCCCTGGCGACTGAAGTCGCGGCTACACAAACAAAGTCCGCCTACGCGGACTGAACTATAAAGGGGGTACTAAAAGCAAAACGCTTTATCAGCGAGTCTTTAGCCAAAAGAGATCAGGACGCGATCGCACGTTAATAAACTAGCATAGCCCTGCGTCTTGGCAACGGGTGGTATCTCTGGGGAAATGGCTTCCAGACATTTCAACCTAATTTTGTCCAGGAATGGCAAGACAGAGGCGACATATTGTTTTCGATGCTTCGTGTGATCAACTTTAATAGCATTCCGCAGATGTTCTAACTGTTCCCAAGTTGAGCATTTTTGCAGGTGACAGGCTACAGCATTTTTCCATTGTTCCATTTGGCGATAACTGATAAATTGTCCGCCTTTGTCCAAACGGTGAACGAATATAACATAAAGCCAGGATTCAACTTTAACAATTAGGGATTCGGAAATTCCCAGGAATTGGGCGATTTGGCGTTTGGTGATGCGGAACTTTTGTGCGGGGTTAATACGGCGGAATAAGGCAGTCATTGGATTTTAGATTTTAATTTTTAACCCTGAGCGAAGTCGAAGGGTTGAATAGGTGGATGGGTCATCGTTTTTGGGCGGGATTAAGGGCTGTGAAAACGTTGCCAGTTGACCGTTTCCGGCGTTGGCGCTGGTAATCACCGTCAGGAGGGAAAACGGCGCGAATGGCAGCAAATTGTGGCGCGACAGCGAGTGCCGAGCTTGCGTTTAATGTCTTCATAGGGTATGTATGGATAGACTGAGTGAGTGCGATCGCCCTTTTGCGGCATCGCTTTTTGGTCAGATAAGATAAAATGTCTAATGCGTAAGCTATCTAGACAGCCAGACGAAACCTAGCCAATGGCTAAACTAACTGTTGGGCTAGCTAGCCAATGGATAGGGTAGACGTTAGGTTGACGAGTCCTAACAGGTGAGGAAAACAGACAAGTTGATCGAAGGTCTGAGGCGACTCCTCGATTCGCCTGTCTTTTTCTATGTCTAGTATATTTAGGTTGACCTAAAGTTGTCAACCCCTCCCGTTCGACCTAAATTTTACGGGGATGTGATATGGCAAATGAAGAAAAACCAATCACTTTTACCTATTTGAGGAAGCGTGCTGGCTTAACTCAACGGAAAATATCTATTTTGATGGATGTCACTGTTAGTACCGTTTCCCTGTGGGAGACAGGAGGACAAAGACCACGGCTATATCCAGAACAAACTCAGAAATTATTACAGGTACTCAATTGCACTCTTGAGGAACTCGTTGAAGCCTTTAGCCCAAATGAACAGTGAAAGTCAAGATTTACCCAAAAATCCTACTCCTCTAAAATTAGGGTTGACTAATACTTGTCGAAAAATACTGGTCAATCCCCAGTCAACCGGGATGCAAAATGGCAAGTGAAGTGGCAAGTCAAGAAAAACCAACCACTTTTACCTATTTAAGGAAACGTGCGGGTTTAACCCAGCGCGAGATCTCCATTGCAATGGATGTAACCGTTACGACTGTTTCCCAGTGGGAGACGGGCGCACGAAGACCGCGTTTGTTTCCAGAGCAAATTCAGAAATTATTACAAGTTCTCGACTGCACCCTTGAGGAATTCGTCGAAGCGTTCAGCCAAAACAAGCCGTGAAAGCCGAATTTACCCAAAAATCCCACTCCTTTAAAATGATGGTTGACGAATACTTGTCCAAAAAGACTGATCAACCTAAAGTTAACAAGGATGCAAAATGGCAAACGAAGAAGAATCAATAACGTTTGCGTACTTGAGGAAGCGTGCTGGCTTAACCCAACGGAAAATATCAATTTTGATGGATGTCACTGTTGGTACCGTTTCCCTGTGGGAGACAGGAGGACAAAGACCACGGTTATATCCAGAGCAAACTCAGAAATTATTGCAGGTACTTAATTGCACTCTTGAGGAACTCGTTGAAGCCTTTAGCCAAAATGAGCCGTGAAAGCAGGATTTACCCAAAAATCCCACTCCTTTAAAATGATGGTTGACTAATACTTGCTCAAAAATGCTGTAAAGGCTAACGGTATAATCAGGGTTTAAGTCTTAAGTCGCACTTAACTTAGGTATGGCTATTCCCACAAAGACAGGATTAAACACGGGAGATTAGATAAATGACTGTATATGAGAAAACCATAGCGAAGATTCGCCAATTACCGGAACCACTTGTCCAGCAAGTGAACGATTACATTGAGTTCCTGCTGATGAGAAGTGACAACAGACGTGCTGCCCTATGGATGCAGTTTAACGAAGCGCTAGAAATTGCTGAATCTGATTTCACTGACTACTTACCGAATTTAGAAGAGTATGAAGAACGTCTCGCTCGTGGAGAAATTCAGTGGTAGCCAAGCCTTCAAACAGTTTACAAATTAGACGGGGAGATGTAGTTTTATGTGACCTAAACCCAGTCGTAGGTACAGAACAGGCAGGTATAAGACCTGTAGTGATTCTACAGATTGATCGGGCAAATGCTGTTAGTCCTCATACTATCATTGCGCCGTTTACAACCAAGATACGGCAAAAGCTTTTACCTTCTCATGTGTTCGTTCCAGCAGGAGTTGGGGGTTTAAGCCAAAATTCAGTGATTCTGTGTGAACAAATTCGAGTCATTGATAAATCTCGGATTATTAGAGTGCTTGGTCATTTGGATGATATCTATCTCCAAGAACTAGCTCAAGCTCTCTGTACGATTCTCGATATATCACTTTGAACTCATGGGTGAAGCGAAAGCTATTGTGTATAAAATCTTAAGCCTTGGGAGCGATCGCCACCCAAAACCCCAGCTCATTTAATAGTTCGACAGTGGATAAATTTGCGGGTAAATCTTAAAATTCCACAAATACTGTTGTTGGTGGGTTACGGCGGATATTGAATTAAACAGTTATGTTGCCGATTGAGTTTCCGCCTAACCCACGATGGCGGCGTGGCACACCTTAATTGGTGAATTAGCATTGTAGGGGCGCAAGGCTTGCGCCCAGTTTAAACGTCAAATCTATTCCACAATTTTAGTTGTGTCAGTCCACTACTAACTACAAATGACGAATGACAAATGACAAATGACGATCTCCACATTTAGCTTTTATTGTGTCCACCTACTTAGGGTTGCCGACAAATGCCAAATACTGACGTGTAGCCGTGTAAAAATGTCCTCCCGCCAACGGGTCCAATCTCGCCATTACAAAAGAAACCGCCAACGGAAATATTATTGATATAGCGACACAAGAGTTGGGAATCAAAATCGGGTTTGCCATACAATCCTTGACCCCGCCCTAAACAGGAAAACATTAAGGCTCCCGCCGTTTCTGGGGTGGGATTGACTTGGTTTTGATAATTCTGTAAAAGTAATTCTAAATCTTCCTCAGAGGTGCGAGCGTCTCGCAGATGGAACTGAATCCGTTGACCAGGGCGCACCCGATCGCCGATCGCGATCGCACCCAGTCTGGGATCAACGCCCAACAGATTGCGAATCAGGAAATCCCCTTGACCCAGACTTTGCTTAAACTCATCACGGGCAATGCCAATAAATAGAGAATGTTGCGCCAATTCGCGATCGCTCTCACTCAGGTTTTGAATTACGTCACGCAGCACAGCTAGCGGCGGCTGGGATTCAACCTCACTGAAGCTCATCCCGTTACTATCGGCTAGTTCCAGTACAATATTTCGTTCACCTTTGGTGATTTGATAGGGTTGACCAATAGGACGACAACCTTGGGAAACAATTGGGTCTAGTACCACATTCCCACTTAACGCCACGCCGATTGTACCTTCTCGATGTAGCGTACCTCCAGAGTATCGTTCCGGATCACGATAAAATAACCCGCTCTGCACTCCCATGGCACTGGCACTCGCTAATCCTCCCACCTTAACCGAACCCGGATAGGCAAAATCTAGCCCTTGCAGGAGATCATTGATTTTCGAGGAAAAGGGATCAGCTAATAAGATGAAATGGGGTTGATCTTGGGGGGGAACACCGATTAAATCCACCCAAGTACTGGGTGAACTATCCAAGTCGGGCAAATCACTCCCAGGAATATGAAACGCCCGCACTGAAACTTCTGGCATACTTGCCAAACTAATTGATATAGCGGGTTCTGCTTCAATTTCTTGAGGTTGCCCTTGGGCATTCATCCCAATCACGCCACCTCCCCCACAACCAATGATCACCGGTACAGATAACCGTTCTTGTAACAGGGGCATTAATCGGGAATACTCGCTGGCATAAGCTGAAGAGATGAACACCAGACCCAAATCCGCAGGCATCGACAAGGATTGTTCCAGACGCTCTACCACCTCCGCGATCGCTGTTTCCAAGGACGGACGAGTTGATAAGGCATTTACCCACTTCATCAAATTTGCCATGACTTTTACTGAGGTTTTCCCTGGGTAGGGTTTTTTCTGGTTGGCTACAGGTGCAAAGCCTTATGATAACTCCAATTTGGCTAACTCCCAAGGGACTGGTGTCAGGGTGCAGGGGAAGCAGGGGAAGCAGGGGAAGCAGGGGAAGCAGAAATTACATTTATAGCTTATCCGAGTAGTATTGGGGCGGCGGGGGAGCGTCAAGATATTTCAATGGCAAGAGGATAAATAGTACTAAACAGCCTCCTACTTCCGGTAGTCGGGCAGATCGTGTAGAATTGTAAACAGCTTAAACACCAGCATTTAATTGTCAAGCTGTCTGATAAAGACAGAGTTTCAGACCCAAAGGAGTTTCGATGAGTGATATTCAAGAACAAATTGATCGGGAGCGTCAGCAAGCTAGAACTGTTTGTGACGCTCAAGGCGCAGAGTCCCCAGACTGTGCGGTAGCTTGGGATTCTGTAGAAGAATTACAAGCTGAGGCAGCACATCAGAAGCAAAAAGGCACAAAGAAAACCTCCTTCGAGAAGTATTGCGAAGAAAATCCTGATGCAGATGAGTGCCGCGTCTACGACGAATAATGACTCTTCATCTGCTATCCGTGCATATTTTGTATGGATGAATTCAGTGAATCAGTTTGGTGGCTGGAACTCCTTCGGGTGATTCCGGCTGCTTTTTTTGTTCCTGAGAACCCCTTGTCCAGGACACTAGTACACCCGTCCAGTAATTGAAATCGATAATATTCCCGAAGCGGAAATGGCAAGATTACCGTACAATTTGGGAGGTGAACCGATCGCGGTGTCACTATACTGTTAAGTCAAAGGAACTCGTCGGCTATTAGCTATGCCCGATCAACTTCTGCAAGCATTAGTCTGGACAGACTATCGGTTAGCCGTTTTATTTACGGTGTTGATTCCCCTGATCCTAATTGTATGGGCTTTTGTCAAAAAAGCTGATGCCATGGTGCGCCTATTAATTATCTACTGGCGCGTGTCCAGTTTACTGGCAATTACGGTTTATATCATGATCGCCTCGTGGCCCATTGGTTTTATATCGGGTTGGCTTGCCCGAGTTTTGATTCCCATCTCCCTCTGGTTCTGGGTAGATGTGAATGAGGATATTGAGGATCAACCGACGAATCCGCTGAAACTTACGCTGACGGCTTGGCGCTGGGCAATAACTATTTACTGTGGGATTGGTGTCTTGTGGAGTCTTCCGTCTCTAGGATGCGCGTTTACTCCAGACGCTTTGGAAACATTTGCCTGTAGAGTTTGGCTAGAACCTCCCTTTCTCTTTAAACAATATTTCCATCCTGAGTCTTCTCCTCAATTTTTGGGTTTTATTGGAATTGTTGGATTATTGATTTATGTTCTGTACTTGATCTATTTTGTTTTAATTCGCTTAGGGAAACAGGGACGAATCGCGATGGAACAGTAGTGGGAAACTGGGGAAGATGAAGGAGATGGGGAAGATGAGGGAGATGGGGAAGATGAGGGAGAGATTTTCCAATCAACAAATGACAAATGACAAATGACAAATGACAAATGACAAATGACAAATGACAAATGACGAATGACGAATGACGAATGACGAATGACGAATGACGAATGACGAATCACCAGTCAACCATGAACCAAGGAACTTCTATTGGACAGCGTTTAGAACAATACACAATTAAGTATCCTCAAGAAGTCTTACTCGTTACCGCTCAAATTGCTGGCGAAGAGGATCAGATTGCTATTTACAAAGGGTTTTCTAGTTCGTTGATGCGTCCAACGGCTTTCGATCCGGATGTACCTGTCATACCACCCGAAGCAGAAATTGTCAAAATTGATCGCGTCGCTAGTCCCTATAATCCGGATGCACCTCGTTACATTCAGCAGGGGTTAACTTGGGAGGCGATTCAGCCGTTGTTGGTAGATGCTAGTGTTTAGGATTAAGCTTTGGCGATTGGAAATCGCAGCTATACAAACACAGTCCGCCTGCGCGGACTAGCATAAATTAAGATATTGGAATATGACAATCTTATCGGTTGAAACCCACGCTCTCATCTTGGTTGAGCGCAATTGTACATAAGTAGGGCGCGTCAAAAATCGCGCAAAGCCGCACGGTGAGGCAGTGCAATATTTTTGGGCTGGGGGAACTTCAGTTTAATTAATGTCTCCAAAAATACAAAGTAGGGGTACGGCATTGCCGTACCCCTAGCTGTTTTGTTTCTTGACCGAAGAAAGGCAGAAGGCTCCAAGGAATTTATCCCGATGTTCTTATAGTTTCTTGAAAACTCCCAAATTTAGTCTAAAGTCCAGTAACTCCCCTGAAGAAACCGGATGCAGCCAGCGAATCACCCCGTCAGCCAAAGACGCGATCGCATAAGATGAACCCATAACCAAAACGGTATTCACCATAACGGCGGCTAATCCCAAGCGCCGATTATATCCAATCCGTTACACGATAATGCTATTAGTTAACACGACGCTTCGCGTACAGTGATAAGTAGTTCACATGCTGATCAAACGGAGTTAACCGAATTATGAGTTACGATTTTAATCTGTTTGTTATTGGTGGCGGTTCAGGCGGAATTGCCACAGCACGACGAGCAGCACAATATGGGGCAAAGGTAGGAGTAGCTGAATTCAGCCGCTTGGGAGGAACCTGTGTGAATCGCGGCTGTATTCCCAAAAAACTGATGGTTTATTCCTCTCATTTTCCGGAAGTGTTTGAAGAGGCGCAAGGGTATGGCTGGAGTCCTGTACAAAGCACTCTCGACTGGCATAAAATGATCGAGGCGGTGCAAAAGGAACTCGAACGCCTCAATGGAGTTTACCTGCGGATGTTGGATAATTCCGAAGTGCAACTGTTTCGGGGTTATGCCAAATTTGTTGACCCTCATACGTTAGAGATTTTTGAGTCTCCCAATAGCAGTACGGCGTCACAGAGAGTGAGTGCGGACAAAATTTTGATTGCCGTGGGCGGACATCCGGTTACGCCCAATATTCCGGGTATAGAACATGCGATTATCTCCGATGATATGTTCCTCCTCAAGGAGCAACCGAAGCGAGTCGTGATTCTCGGTGGTGGCTACATTGGTGTGGAATTTGCCTGTATTATGCATGGCTTGGGTTCTGAGGTAACTCAGATTATCCGCAAAGAAAAGATTTTGCGGGGGTTTGATGACGATATTCGCACTCAAATCCAGGAGGGAATGCAGCAACACGGTGTCCGGATTTTGGAGGGTAGCGTACCGACAGCGATTGAAAAAACAGAAGATGGATTAAAGGTTACAGTCTGTGGCAAGTATGAGGAAACGGTAATTGGAGATATCTTTCTCGCTGCTACGGGGCGCAAGCCGAATCTCCAGAATCTAGGGCTGGATAAGGCTGGAGTCGATCTCTGTCAAGATGCGATCGCGGTGGATGAGTATAGCCGTACTTCTCAACCTCATATCTATGCGGTTGGGGATTGCACAGATCGGATTAATTTGACGCCAGTTGCGATTAACGAAGGGCGTGCCTTTGCCGATACAGAATTTGGCGGCAAATCTCGGGTGATGAGTTATGAAAATGTCCCCTCGGCAGTATTTAGTACCCCAGAAGCGGCAACGGTGGGGTTAACCGAAGCTCAAGCCAGGGAAAAGCATGGCGATGCGGTGAAAGTCTATCGCGCCCGTTTCCGCCCCTTGTACCACACTCTCACGGGTCGAGAGGAACGGGTTATCGTCAAGTTAGTGGTTGACGAAACCACGGATAAAGTGTTAGGAGCGCACATGGTTGGAGCATCAGCGGCTGAGATTATTCAGGGCGTTGCGATCGCTGTGAAAATGGGAGCGAAAAAAGCCGATTTTGATGCTACCGTTGGTATTCATCCCTCGACCTCTGAGGAGTTTGTTACCTTGCGGTGAACTCCCTGCACTCCCAATACTGTTCGATTAAGGAGAGCAGGGGAAGCAGGGGAAGCAGGGGGAGCAGGGGGAGCAGGGGGAGAATAAATGCAATTAAAGCTTGTCCGAGCAGTATTGCCTGCACTCCTCTATGAGTGAGTGCAGGCTTCCTACCCAACAGAATGCTTAATCGTGGATTTCTTGCGTCCTCCGCGATTAATTCTTAAGTCGTCTTTAGACGACTTTTGCTTTTAGCCTTGGGTTTGAACCCAAGGCGATTGGTGAGACTTGGACTGTTAGAAAGCTGAGAGTAATAAATCAAATTATGAACCACAAGCGTCTAATTACTACCATTTTCCTGATGCTACTCTCACCTGTGGCTACAGTTAACGTCAACGCTGTAGCCACAGCAGCAACCCATCTCCAGAAAGATGCAGATACAGTACGCCAATTGCTAGAAACCAATAGCTGTATGGGGTGTGATTTACGAGAGGTAAATCTAGAAGACGCTCAACTCAAAGGAGCCAACCTGCGAGGTGCTAATCTCCGGTTGGCTCAATTAAGCGGTATTGAACTCAGCCGTGCTGACCTTGTTAATGCTATTCTCAGAAATGCCGACTTGATTAATGCTTCTCTGGTGGATACCAACCTCAGTAATGCGGACTTGAGAGATACAAACCTGATCGCTAGTTTTCTCACCCGCGCCAATTTGAGTAGCGCTCGATTAGAGAATGCCAATCTCACCAATGCTTATCTCAAAGGCGCGAACTTACAGGGCGCAAATTTACAGGGGGCTAACCTAGAAGGGGCTGACTGGCGAGATGCTATTTTATGCCAGACGACGCTAGCAGATGGTACGATATCAAATCGAGATTGTTGATTGGTCATTTGTCATTTGTCATTTGTCATTTGTCAAGTCGGGGCGGGTTTAGTTACATCTAGGTGTAACCGAAAAGATAGTAGTGAAACCCGCCCCTACACAATCTCCCCCATCTGACACACCGAGCGAAGTCGAGGTGTTCCCCATCTTCCCCATCTTCCCCTTCCCCATTGCCTAAAACAATTCTGGACGTGCCTCAACCGATGGAGTATTATCCGTCACCACGCAATTTGGAGCGGCTACTGTGCCATCAGGAAGCATTGTTCGGCATAACTGCGCTCCCTGCAAATTGACACCTGTTGCTCCCCGCAAATCAGTTTCAATGAGTTTTGCTCCTGTCAAGTTCGCGCCGCTTAAATCAGCTTCACTGAGATTTGCCCCATTGAAATTGACATTGGTTAAGTCTGCTAATGTCAAATTGGCTCGGAAAAGATTCGTATTGCTTAAATCAGCACCTGTCATTCTCGCCGAGCTAAAATTTCCCAAACTCAGAGTTGATCCACTCAAATTTGCCCCGTATAAAATGACATAAGAGGCAAACGTACCATCTAAACTAGCACCAACGATTTGAGCGCCACTCAAATTGGTATCGTACAACCGAGCGCCGCGAAAATTAGCATTAGCTAAAATGGCACGAGTCAAGTTAGCATAATCTAACTTGGCATTGCTCAGATTTGCTCCTGTAAGATTGGCGGGAACTTCTGTGACAATTGCCCGATCCACCGATGTTTTAGGACTAAAGTTGGCAGCGCTGAGATCAACACCTCCTAAATTGGCTCCTCTGAGGTCAGCCGATCGCAAATCACAACCGACTAAACTTGGTCGATTTTGCCTCGGCAAAACATACGCTTGTTCAAGACGCCTGTCGTATTCAGTTCTTTCACTCAAATTGGCACCGGGAGCTTGTCTGGCTCGCTGACATTGTTGTTGAAAGTCTTGCTCAAAGTCCTCTCGAAACTGGGCGTTAGCTGGTAGTGTCGAAACACCAAAACCCAGGGCTAGGTAAAATCCTAGGATTTTGATTATTGGCCGAAACAGGGGATGTTTATTCACGACTCTTCAGTCACTACTAACGTTTAATTATAGTAAACTACCCCACGCATAGAATGCGGGGGCTTTCGGTAGCCCTAGAATTGATCGGACAAGCCAACAATTCTGAGCCTCTGGGCTGGTTTACACTCAACCCCACTAAAGCAATCATTTTTGAGCCATTATCATCTGCATCGCCAGTCCATCCACATCGGCTATTGCTGCATTGAAAAGACTTATTGCTTCTTAGTCCTATATGTAGACAGCAATGACACGTTTGACTGGTATAAGCTGGATTAACTGCTAATACCTCAACTCCTTCTTTGATTCCCTTGTATTCAAGGAAAGTCCTTAGTTGGTAGAAAGCCCAAGAATTAGAGCGTCTGCGCTCAGTTTTATTTCTTGGTTTTTGGTTGGTTCGTTCTCGAATTCCCGTTAAATCTTCAAGGCTTACGAAGGATTGAGTTGTTTTGGCTTCAGTTATGATAGATGAGCTTATATTGTGGTTTAGCCATGCCTGATACCTTCTCTCTCGACCCGATAACCGTTTCAAAATCTTTCTAGCTCTACGTCGAGTTGATCTTGTGCCTTGGGACGCTTTTCTTTGAAGAGAAGCTCGGACTCTGGCGAATTTATCTCTTTTGTCTTGAATCTCTTTTCCTGACCATGATTGCCCTGTGTTAGTTACAGCTATATCTCGTCTACCAAAATCCACACCGATTACGTTATCAGTCTTAATTGGTTTTGGCGGTTCAGATTTCAATTGGATATGAACATACCAGTTACCATCACGATGTAAACATACTTGAGCCGATGTCGGCTTTTGTCCTTTCAGTTTACCTCGATGATAATTACTAGCTCTAATTGGCGCAGTTAATCTTTTGCCCGTGGTGCTAATGCTAACCGTCCAATCTTCCTCAATAAAGCGAAACGTTCTAGCATCACAATCAAAACTGGTTGGTTTAATAGATTTAACCTTTTTCCCTTTTTGCTTTGCTGTTAGACGATTAGCTGCTACTCTGGCACAAGCTCTAACCACATGATTAGCTGTTAATCTAAACTGGTATTTTACGTCTTTGTAGCAGCAGGCTTGGATTGAGTTTCTATTGGTAAAATATGGATTGACATTTTGATTAATCCAATTACAAGCTGACGCAAAAACCCTAGCTGTATCAAGTAACAATTGCTGCTGTTTGATATCAACTTTCACTTGCACAACTAGCGTCAGAACTTGTTTCATGCACAATTCAAACTTCACTCTCTAGATTATAGTATAAAAGCGGATGTCCTCAGCAAGCGTTTTATTTGTTGGCGCGACGTTCCTCCCTACATCTGAAGCTGAGGGCTTCCCGTCGCGCATTTTCGGTGAATCATAATGCGACTCAGACCGCATCTCATTTGAGATTTTAGATCTTAGCAGCTTAACTGAGCCTCTTTTGTCAATAGTGTGATAACAAAAATTTATTGACTGAGTTTTACTATCAAATGATAGATGATATTGAGTCTTTGTTCTTTTAGAGTAGAAGTGACAACCACCACAATGTATAAAAATTAACTGAAATATGACAGCACAGCGGAAAAATAGTTCATTTACAGACCATATCAGTAACGCGATCGCAACAACCACTCAAGTCGCCACGTTTGCCACTCAGTTGGCGACTAAAGCCACGCAATCGGCGGCTGATACCATTACCAGCACAAGCAAGGCTGTCGGAGAAGTTGTTCGCCCTGCGGCTGTGCGATTCCTAGAACCAGGAACGGAAACCGTCGGCAAAATCGTGGCACCGATCGCAGAACACCCGTTGACTAAATATGCTGCTAAAGTACCAGGGATTAACTTACTTGTTGCTGCACTGGGTCAAGTGGATTTGGAGCAAGCTCAAAAAGACGTAGACAAGCTGCGACAGGAGTACCCGTTTGACACATCCGAACAGCTAGCTCACCGGATTATGGTGGATACAGCAATCAAAGGAGGTAGGTTGGGATTAATCACCAACTTTATTCCCCCTTTAGCGCTGGCTTTATTTGGGATTGAGCTAGCGGCGGTTACAGCACTCCAAGCACAGATGGTTTATCGCATTGCGGCGGCTTATGGATTTTCGCTAAAAGAGCCAACGCGACGCGGTGAAGTTCTGGCAATTTTTGGCTTATCTGTAGGGGGTTCCGGAGTTCTTAAAGGGGGTTTGAGTTTTGTCGAAATTTTGCCAGTCATTGGTGCAGCCGTGGGAGCCTCTAGTAATGCAGCTCTCATTTATTCCCTCGGATTCGTTGCCAGTCAGTTTTATGAAGAAAAAAGAAACACCTTGACTCGATATCATGAATAGCGACATTCCCCCAGCGCCGCCCCTACAATTGACGTATTACTTTTTTATCGCTAACTAGGATTACTAGACCGATGCTTTAGTGATAGCGATCACGAAAAAGTCCGCTTTTACCACACAGTAGCGGAAATTTAGATCACAACAATTGTCCCTAGAAATTTCTACCCTAGAAGTGAAGCCCACATTTCGATTGACGTACGTGCTGTCAATCAGAATGTGGGCGGCTGTCAGGGTTTCAGGGGTGCATCTGCCCTTTCATATTCATTTAGGGTCTTTTTTTAGGCAGGGTGCATCTGCTTTCTCTAGTTTCCATCAATCATCAGCAAAATGGGTAGAGTTACGATGAAATCTAACCCGCTGAATATAAAAATTTAGTAAAGTTTTATATTTTCTGACCGGCTCGCCAAAGCCAGTCCGTCTACGGGGACTCTAGTATATTAAACTATCAGACAATCTCAGTGAGGCAATTGGTGTTTTGAGAACCCTTTACTTTTTAGTCCCTGGAACTTATGGCAAGTTTGCTTGCGGCGGTCTTTGGGCGGAGTTAAAAACCCTGAGTCTGGCAAAGCAGGTTTGCCCTGCGGAGGTGGTCACCTATCGTCAACGGGAAAAGAATACGCTGTTCCTAGATGATTTGCTCAAAAAACAGGATTTAAATAATGTTATTTTTGTGGTCAGTTGGGGATTTGATAGCCCCAAACTTGTAGCAAAGCTAAAGTTATATCCGGTTATTTACCATGCCCATAGTGCTGGGTATCGATTTCAACTTCCGGCGCGTATCCCTATTATTACCGTTAGTCGCAATACTATGGGATATTGGGGACAGCGATCGCCTAATTCTTTAATTTACTATTTACCTAATCATATTTCGGAAGAATTCCAGAACTTCAATCGAGAACGGGATATTGATGTGTTAGTTCAGGCGCGGAAATCGTCTGAGTATTTACTTCAGGACTTGATACCAGAGTTACAGAAGCATTGTCGTGTTAAAGTTGTTGATTCCTACGTCGAGGATTTAGTGGGACTCTTCAATCGGGCTAAAGTTTATTTGTATGATTCGGCTGAGTATTGGGCGCAACAGGGGGTAAGTGAAGGCTTTGGGCTGCAACCAATGGAAGCCCTTGCTTGTGGCTGTCAGGTTTTTTCGAGTGTGAATGGGGGATTATCGGATTATTTAGATCCGGGGTTTAATTGCTATAAAATTGCGGTATATTCTCAAGAGTATGATATTAAACGCATTCTCAGAGTTATAGAAAATCCGTCACTCAAGCCTTTAGATGAACATTTTTTGGCGGAATATCGGTATAACAATATTATCCATCGCCTGAAAATAATTTTAGCGGATGTCAATGATTTTTTTGATTTAAGCCAAAATAAACCGGGGAGTATTCCCCGTTTAACAAAGATACGGTTAGCTAAATTAATGACCCAGAGTTTTTTTGATAAGCTGCGACAAAAATATATCCTTAAAAAATAAAAATTTTTCAACAAATGACCGTAAATAAGTAGGTTGGTGAAAATAAACCAAACGATGTTAGATTCTGTCAATGTTCCTCAAACCTTGACAAATGACAAATGACTAATGACAAATGACTAATAACTATTAATCATCCTCTTCATCCAACATAATCGTATCTTCGTGAAACACGCCAGTCTCTTGTTCCGCGCCCGCTTCTAACTGTTCCTCTTCAGTTTCCGACTCGGATAATTCCCACTTATTCACTTGGGCTGTCTCCCCAGCATACTGCTCTGTATCCGACACAGACGGGTATTGTCCCATCTCGTCCAATTGCTGCGTATCGCCACTATACTGCTCTGTATCCGAAACCGGGGCTTCCGTTACCCACTCATCCGCTTGCGCTGTCTCCCCCGCATACTGATCCGTTTCCGACACTGTAGCTTGGGCATTTAACCGCTCACGGTCAAACTGTTCAGTTTCCCCATCATAGCGATCGCTTCCTTGCGAGTAAATGGTTGGTAACATGAGTTCCCCTTCGGCACTCTCAATGAAAATCATCGGATCATCTTCAAACAAATGCTCCTCTTCGATAGTTTTCACGAAGGGAGAGACAACCAAAGATTGGTAATAGGACTGAAACTCGTCCCAGGAAAAGAACGCTCCACTTTTAACCGCAAACTGTTTATTCGGTTCATCTAACAAAGCGTCTACTAAACAAGAATTCGTCAAATTTGCCGATGTTAAATTAGCACCCCGCAGATCCGCCCCCAATAAATTCGCCCCTTCTAACTGCGCCCCTTTGAGATCCGCATCCGCTAAATTTGCTCCAACTAAACTTGCCCAGGCTAAATTTGCCTGTTGTAAATTAGCCGCCGCTAAGTTAATCCCACTTAACTCAGCCGTCGATAAATCGGCATGGACAAGATTCGCCTCTGCCAGCATTACCCGATTTAAACAAGCTTGGGGTAAATGAATCTGCGCCAAACTTCCTCTCGCCCGTTGCCAAAATGTGGTAGGAGATAGGGCAACGGTACGACCCATAAAACTTAACAATTGATCGGCATCAAATTCCTGGGGAATCTCTGGGTTGCCACAGGGCCAGAAGGGGAGATTGGCTTCTCTGGTGGCTGAACAGAGGACTAAAAAGACATTTAATCCCACGGTGGCATCAATTTGTAACGTATTCAAGGGATTATTCAGATCCCGCAACTGTTCGTGAACCCGATGAGCCACCCCTTCATCAAACCACCGTCCGCGACAGTAGGCGCGATAAAAGCGATAGAGTCGTTGAAATAATACCGGGAAGGAAAAGGCGTCCGCATTGCGCTGTTGCTCCCGTCGTAGTCTCTCAATGACCAATTCCTCAATTTGAGGAGACAACAAACCATACCCCAACAACTGATAAAGATGTTCAGCCAGATGGAGGGACGAATCAATCACAAACGAGACTTCCCCATACGGGTTGGGCAGCTTTTGCGTTAATGCCTTCAGTTGCAGGGCAATTTCTTCGGCAGCTAAATAGTCTCCTAAACTAGGGTGAGAAAACTCAATGGAGAGGGGTGCTGATGCCGCTTTCTGGGACGCAAATGATTGGCGCGGTGAGGACTTCATCCAGTCTCCGGCTTTATCTCTGGGCTGGGTGCGGAAAAAGAACGTGGGTAGGGGTTGGGTAAAGGAATCCGTCGTCGTTTCTTGATTCTGGAACCGATTCTGGATTACCGTTTGTGTCACTTGATTCTGACCCGTCTGCAAAATCGTCAGGGCTGTCCCCTGCATTTGACGGCGTAACTTTTGCGGGGAACGTCCTTCCAAGAGATTCGCGATCGCTTCTAGAGAACGCCCTGCATGGGACAACCCTTCGCGAATTAACTCCAAGGGCGGTCCACTCCCGCTCGTCGGTTCACCTAGCAACCAGCGACATATCCGGTCATAGATTTCAAACTTAACCTCAGCCGGACTCATTTTAAAGATGCGATCGTCAATTAAGGCATCTCGATGTAAAATGCCCACCAAATACAGCATCAGGGGACGAGTCAGCAGCGCCACTAAGTCGGGATGGGGAGATTGCGGCTGAAACACACCACCATGTTTTAAGAAATTAAAATACGACTGAGCAATGGATTTAGATTGCAGTTTCGCCCACTGGAGAAACCACTTGCGGAATTCCTCCTTCGCCATCGGTTCAATAGCAATCCGTTGGAGTCGGCTTTGTAGCGGCGGTAGACTACTATGGCGATATTTACGCGCCAACACGCCATCCAAAGTAACCGGGCGACTGGTAAGGATAATCTTGTGGCGAGGCGAATTTGACCCGCTCTTCTGAGTATGAAATCGCATCACCTGATCCATAAATGTCCACAAGTGACGCTCCGTCTGGGGAGAACGGGGCAATTCATTCAAACCATCTAAAATCAGCAAACAAGGGGGGGAACTGCGAGAGAACCACCCGTCTGTATCCGTGAACCGTCCCACCGGGAAGGCTGTCTCCAAGGTTTGCTCCAAGGTTTGACCTAACGTCACATCCCGCAGGCGAATAATCACAGGCATCCACTGGGGATACAGCTCTTGCGCTACCCGTGCAGCTAACATCTGACAGAAACTGGTCTTACCACAGCCACCATCGGCTTCAATCACCGCAATACTGTTTTTATCATTCAGTTGAGACATCACCCATGCCATTAAATCCGTCGGTGGCGAGGAAGCAGCGGCGAGATAGGCAGGGTCAAGATCGTTTTGGCGGCGTCGTTCCCGGTTTTCTTGTCCCAGGGTGGTAGGGAGGCGTCTGCCGTTCAGGGACACGTAGATTTCCTTGAGGGAAAAGGGTTCCGCAAATAAGGGTTCGCTTAAGGATCGGGAAAGTTCCGCCCGATAATATTCCCGATCCAAATCCAGGGTCAATTGGGGCGTGGAAAACTCTTCCTCCTCATCCTCTTCTGGAGGGGTGGTGAGGGTGTTACTTAAATGACCCAACCGGACAAACTTTTGTAGTTGTGCCAAGGGTAGCGCATTTTCGGCAATCACCTTGAGTAAATGACCCGCGAGTCCATTACTCAACCGTTGGGTTAATAACTTCGCTTCCGTTTCCTCCGCCCCATTCGCCACAAACCAGGCGATCGCTAAATTATTCATCTGCTGCACCAGAAAGGAATTCGCTACAGATGACAGGGCTTGTTCGGCTTGGGAATCACTGAGACGTCCCGGACGCAGGGTTTTCAGCAAGGCAATCAATTGGGGATCAACCAGAGGTTCCTCAGCATTCGGTGACGCCGGAACTTGGGCGCGATTCACCCAAGGTCTTCGCAGTTGGGCTTCTTGGGCTAAAAGTCCTTGTAAAGCGTTCAGATACGCCACCTGAAAACTCAGCCAGGTGCCTTCACTCCGGCGTAAGGGCTTCTTGCGACTCAAAATCCGCAGCAACCCCACCGTTAACTGAGACAAAATCGGCGCGACTTGCCAAGCGACAGTTAACGGTAACTCCAACACTTCGGTCAAGACACTAATCGCAAAGGGATTCAGACTCTTAACCTCCATGTCTTGGGCAATGCGAAACGCAATGCCCGCCAACTGGGCGTTATCCTGTCCCAGTTGGGCAAGTTCAATGTGGCGTTCTGCTAGCCAATTGCGAATGCTTAGGCTCATGCCACCCTAACTACTCCAAAACGATTCCTCATCCTATTGTGGACTCTATTGAACTCAATACGAATCACCCAAATTTACGGTTGATTGGGAATACAATGATGCACAATAAACGGTGAACAATGAATTATCAGTTGTTGTCTATCTGTGTCCAAACGAGACGTGCCCCGATTTCATCTCCATACTTCCCTGCCTGCTCGCAAACCTCGGGGACATAAGTTAGTCATCCGACTTGCAAGAGGCTCTAAGGCATCGAGTTTAGCAGAAACGGGACACTTAAACGCTAAAGTTGTCCGCAACAGGCGCTCAAACCCAGACCGCCAACGCCGCCAACGGGAGTTGTGGCGATGGTCATTGCTGTGGTTGATCATTGTGTCCGTTGTTGGCAGCATGGTTGTTGGTGGTACATTATTACTCACCCGATTGCCACCTCCGGCAAATTGCCAACGCATTTCTCCTTTATCCACGGATAGCGAACGATTATACTGCGCTCAACTGGCTGCCCAATCCGGAGAATTTGAGCAACTGCTAAACGCGATCGCGATCGTGCAATATTGGTCGCCTAACCATTCCCTATATCCCCAGGCGCAGCAACTGCTGCAGGAATGGTCTCAAATGGTACTGCAATTTGCCCGGGAAACCCTGAATCAGGGAAACTATACCGATGCCCTAAAAATGGCGATGCAAATTCCTGTAAGTAGTCCCCTGTATCCTGAAGCTCAAGCCCAAATCGCCACCTGGAAACAGGAACGAATCGAGGCTCAGGCAATTGTCAGTCAAGTTCAAGATGCCCTGAAAGTGCAAAACTGGCAACAGGCAGCTAAGTTAATTAGCCAACTGTCACGCTTCAATGACCAATACTGGAGTGTATCCCGCTATGATACCCTGACCCAACAGTTGGCGGCGGAAAAACAGGCGTGGACGCAACTGCAAGAAGCACGAGATTTAGCCCAATCGAATCAATTGGCAAAGATCGAACAAGCGATCGCCTTAGCCGCCAAGGTTGATCCTAACAGCTATATTAAAGCCCAAGCTCAGAGTGATCTGTCGAATTGGAGTCGCACGTTACTTAAAATTGCTGCCACTCGCTTCCAAAATCAAGAGTATCAGGGGGTTATTGAGGTTGCTCAAGGAATTCCGATTAATACATCCCTGTATCAAGAGGCTCAAGATTGGTTACGTTTAGGGCAAGCTGGGAAACTGGTACAACAAAACACCATTCTTGCCTTCATTGACGCCTTAACCGCCGTTCGCCAACTGGATGGCAAAAGTCCGGTGCAAACGTCAGCCGCCGCCCAAGCGGTTCAGTGGGAGGCTCAACTCCAAGATCGCCTCCAGTTACGCCTTGCCCAAATGACTGCCAGCTTTGAGCAACGCCCCTTGCTACAGATGGCAATCGACCAAGCTACTCTCATCACACCCGATCGCCCCCAGCGTATCGAAGCACAGACACACATTGCCCAATGGCGCAAACAGATTCAACATATCGACGATCGCAATATCCTCAAAACCGCCCAACAGCTAGCCGCAGGTGGCACCATTGATCAATTAAACGCCGCCGTCACCCAAGCCCGTAAAATTGAGCCAGGTCAACCTTTACGCCCCGAAGCCCAAACGGCGATCGCCCAATGGAATCGCCAAATCCAAACCCTAGAGGATCAACCCATCCTCGACTTAGCCCGCGCCTTCGCCCAACGCCGGGATTTAATCGCCGCCATTTCCACCGCCAATCAGATTCGTCCAGGTCGAATGCTGTATGCTGAAGCTCAAAGCGCGATCGCCCAATGGGTTGCCCAAATTCAAACTGCCCAAGATCGTCCCATCCTCGAAGCCGCCGCCGCCCTAGCCGCCCAAGGACGATTTGACGCCGCGATCGCCACCGCCGCCCAGATTCCCCCAGAACGGGCGCTTTACCCACAAGCCCAAGCCGCAATTAGTCAGTGGCAATTCCAACAGAATGGAGGGTAGAAGATGGGGAGAGGGGAAGCAGGGGAAGCAGGGGAAGCAGGGGGAGCAGGGGGAGCAGGGGGAGCAGGGGAAGATGGGGAAGATGGGGAAGATGGGGAAGATGGGGAAGGTAAATGATCCATGACTAGAAAAGGGTTTTATGTGTAGGGGCGGGTTTCACTACTATCATTTTTTTGTTCACCATAATGTCACTAAACCCGCCCTGTCTAAATGACCAATGACCAATGACCAATGACCAATGACCAATGACCAATGACCAATGACCAATGACCAATGACCAATGACCAATGACCAATGACCAATGACCAATGACCAATGACCAATGACCAATGACCAATGACCAAT